>CAIXTV010000312.1 GCA_903922465.1 uncultured bacterium | reverse complement strand
CTTTATATTTCACCCGTATTCTCTTATTATAATAAAGGAGAATATAAATCCAATTCAATAATTTCTTTTCTAAATTAACAATCAAATAAAATGAAAATAATATATTTCCTATACAACAAAACCCTTCGACAAGCTCAGGGACCATGATTAGAAAAGGGAATTGACAGTTGACAAATGACAGTTGACAATGAATAAATAGTAAAGATTCCATCTTTTTAAAAGATGGAATCTTTTAAACTCAATAAATTCCAGAACACATTTATAAACATACAAATTACAATATATATTTTTGTCATAAATACAAACTTAAAAAATGAAAAAACAATATTTATTACTTATCATAATTATATTTCTTAATCTATATTCTTTTGCCCAAAAATGGCAATGGGCACAAAAGTATGGAGCAGACGGAGCAGATTATAACCAACCATTTAACATGGTGCTTGACTCAGAAGGGAATGCGTATGTTTATGGAAGTTATGGAAACGGGACCCAAATAGATACTTTGGAACTTCCCTGGTTTGCCTCACATGATCCTAATTCTTATATTGCTAAATTTACTCCTGATGGGCACTGTGCTTGGTATAAAGCCATTAATTGTCAAGCAAAAATTGACAGACCCTTTTTTATGGAAATTAGAAATAATAAGTTGTACTTATGGGGAAATGTATATTTTGATAATTATTATAACACTCACTTTCTTGATACCACTGTTTATGGAGGTAATTTGAATCAACAATGGCTTTCTAACCCTAACTGGAATAGTAATTTCCCTTGGATACCTGGAGTTTCTTATAATACTATTATCAGCCTTGATTTAGATGGAAATATACTTCAAAAAAAATTCCTATGCTATAATAAAATGACTTATTTGTACTCAAATTATCCTTATGCAAACTCTCCAATACATATTGATGATAGTGGAAATATATATGTTGTGGCAAGTCTTAATAATTTTAATGGACCCAAAAACGTTTTATTTGCTGATACAACTCACCTTACCGATTCATTATCTTATTTATATCCTGGTCAACCTGTAATGTATAAATTATCACCTCAATTTCAATTATTATGGTATAAGCCCTTGGTAACAGCCTTAACTGGACCCGGTTTCCAGCCAATGGTTTCATATAGTGATGTGGTATCGGATAATGCAGGAAATATGTATTATACAGGTTCAATATATTTGAATAATAATAATCAGTTTTTATCAATGCCCGAAACGGTGATGTTTGATAATATGCATGGGATAACATTTAATAATTCTCCTAATGCGGTGATGTTTCTACTGAAGATGGATACTTCGGGTACTATTCAGTGGCTGCAACATACTACAAATTATGCACCGGATAGTTTAAATTACTCTTCAAGAGCAGGGGGATATTATTTAGCTTATAGTGGAGATGAGCAAAAAATATTTGTATCTGGATTAGGAATTCCTAAAACACATCATAATACTGATTGTGTTTTATTTTCTTCAAATGATACATTATTATATAATTATAACTATAGCAATCCCCTTGATATGGGATTTATTGCAGCTTATGATTTACAGGGTAATTTTTTATGGAAAACAATTATGCCCACAACCAGAGCAAGTGAAATTGGAAGTTTGGCTTACCATAATCATGCTCTTTATGCGGGAGTGCGTTGGTTAGATTCATTACAATTTCAAAATACTTGGTTCAATTTATCAACAAACACTCTAGGATTAAGCTATTGTAAATGGAACACTCAAGGGGTTTTGCAAAATGTTAAAAATATAAATAGTGCTCTTCCATCCTCACAATTTACTAACCCTTATAAAACACAATTAGATCCATTAGGCAATATGTGGGTAGGAGGCAGATTAACAAATATGCTTGATTTTGGAGGGCATCAAGTTTCTGATTTTGGGGTGAGTTATCTGGCAAGGTTTAATAATCAGTGTGATGATACGGTGCATGTGAAGCCTACCAGTGGCATACCTGATACTGCCTTTTGTATTAATACCAATATTCAATTGATAGGAAATCCAAATAATGTGTATTATGTGTGGGGGAATGGGAATCATACTAATACTCAAATGGTGAATTATGCTGCTGCAGGCACCGATAGTTTGTTTGTGGTGGTATATGATGGGAAATGTTATTGGACGGATACTATTGTGTTAACTATTAATAGTTGTATTGGCATAGATGAGGTTAAAGAAAACCCAATGAAGGTGTTTCCTAATCCTGCAGTTGATTTTGTGAATATTAGTTTGCCTCAATATTATAAGGATGCGCTATTGAGTGTGCTAAATAGTCAGGGTGAAGTGCAATATTCAGCGATTATAAAC
This sequence comes from uncultured bacterium, assembly GCA_903922465.1. Lineage (GTDB taxonomy): Bacteria > Bacteroidota > Bacteroidia > Bacteroidales > CAIXTV01 > CAIXTV01. The sequence goes on along the minus strand of CAIXTV010000312.1, from coordinate 1,803 downwards.
AGCAAAGAATTTAAAGTGGATGTAAGCCATTATGCTACGGGGATATATATTGTATTGTTGAAGACAGGGGATGGGGTTTTTAGTAGGAAGGTGGTGAGAAATTGACAATTGACAAGGGAGAATTGACAATGGAAAAACAAATAATTAACCCCAACCCCTTAAAAAGGGGCAATAACAGAGTAATGGAAATCGACCCTAATCTCGTTGAAACGGGATGTCGTTATAATGTGATTTGCGAATATATTTATTGTATAGATGCATCCGACTTATTTCAAATGATACCCCCGCCAGGAGGTTCGAAAACACCTTCAGATATCCAACATACTCAGACAAGCCTATTGGATAAACATACAACTCCTTTGTTTAGTTTGCAGCCTAATCCTGCTCAACACATTGTAAATATCATTGGCAAAACAGAAGATATACAAAGCATTTGCCTTTTGAATATGAATGGGAAAACTCTGAATACCTATACCGGCACCACGTTGAATATTGAAAATATAAAAGCGGGAAGCTATTTGGTGAGGATTGTTACTAAGGGGAATATATTCCAATACTTAAAACTGATAAAGGAATAAAATCACTAATATTCGACAATTTTAATTACAAATAAGTATCTAACAAAAAACAATTATGAAAAAACGATATAATCATTACTTCTATACCCTTCGTATTCTAGTACAAGCTCAGGGAGCGGTAACATTACTCAGTTTATTATTTTTAAGTATTAGTTATTCTTCTAATGCACAAAAATGGCAATGGGCACAAAATTATGGTGCGGATGGAGCAAGTTATAATAATCCTTATCACATGGTGTTAGATTCGGCAGGCAATGCATATGTATACGGTACCTATGGGAATGGGACACAAATTGACACGATGGAATTGCCATGGTTTGCTTCACATGATGCCAATACATATGTAGCAAAATTTGCGTCTGATGGACATTGTGAATGGTACAGAGCAATTAATTCGCAAGTAAATAATGATGAAGCCCATTTTATGACAATTAAAAATAATAAATTATATTTATGGGGGAATGTGACTATTGATAATTATTATAATACTTTTTTTCTTGATACTACTGTATATGGAGGAATAATTTCGCAACAATGGCTTGGCTGGCAATATTGGAAAATGTTTTTCCCATGGAATCCTAGTTCTTACTATGATATGATTATTAGTCTTGATTTGAATGGAAATATTCTACAGAAAAAATTTTTATCATATAATACAAGGCTAAATGTTTTGACTACTCCAAATCCATCAGCATTCCACATTGATGAAGCTGGGAACTATTATGTTATAAGTACATTAGGGACATATAGCAGCAATAAATATGTTTTATATGCTGATACAATAGCACTTACTGACTCATTGTCCTATTTATACAAAGGTCAACACATTATGTATAAATTATCACCTTCTTTTCAATTATTATGGAATAAGCCGTTGATAACCGCCAAAATTGGAGGAAATATGGACCCTCAAGTTTCCTTTCGAGATGTTGTTTCAGATAATGCAGGTAATATGTATTACACTGGTTCAGTATATTTGAATTCAAATAATCAATTTATATCTACACCTGAGACTATTATGTTTGATAATACACATGGAATTACCTTTAATAATTCTCCTCATTCAGTAATGTTTTTAATGAAAATGGATACTTCGGGCACTATTCAATGGCTGCAACATACTACTAATTATACACCGGATAGTTTAAATTGTGCTGCTAATGCAAGTGGATTTTCTTTAGCTTATAGTGTAGATGAGCATAAATTATTTGTTTCTGGTTATGGT
>CAIXTV010000311.1 GCA_903922465.1 uncultured bacterium | reverse complement strand
GTTTGGGCTTGGTGCTAAATCCTTTCAAAAGAGAACTATTCCCTATGAGAATGCTGATGTTGTAGGAATAAGATTTGACCAATTTGACATTTGTCAAATTTATAAAACCAAAACGAAAGGCTTGCTGCAAGGTGAGCCTTTTTCGTTTATTATTTGATTTAAGAATAAAGAGCAAGGATTTTTGATTTAAGAAGATTAGGCGGTTTGGGTGTGTAACATTTGAAAAGATAAATGATTTGGATGTAGAAATAATTTAGTAATTTTACATTCAGGAAACTTATTGATAATAAAATACATTTTGTAAGCTACTAAAAAATAAAATCATGAAAAAGGAAACTCTTTATTTGATATTGTTTTCCTTCTGGATTTCTTCTTCTTATTGTCAGAGAACAAGAGATTCGGGTGGTTGGACTACTAATAATCCTTTTCAAACGGATGTTTTTGTGGAGAACTTTGGGCAATTTAATAGTTGGGCTGCATCACCCATACCCATTAAATTTGCTATCAACAGTTCTGATAAAATTTTCTTTACTCAGCAAGGAGTTATTTTCAAATTAGAAAAGTTTGACAATGTTTCTGACGAAGAACGTGAGAAACAGGAGAAAGGGGAAAGTATTGATACAACCAAAAGAATCTTTTTTGTTGCTATGAATTGGGAAGGTTGCAATCCAAATGCGGAAATTGTTGCAAACGAAGCTTCCGAAGCTTATTATACTTTTGGTGAAAAGGGTTATGAAAATGTGAAAGCAAAAGGGTTTAGAAAACTCCTTTACAAAAACCTTTATCCGAATATTGATTTGGAATATATTATTCCTAAAAAGGGAGGAATAAAATATAAACTCATTTTGCATCCGGGGGCAAATGTAGGTCTTTTAAAAATGCACTATAGCGGGGATGTTGAAGAAATACGAAAAGATAAGGAAGGTAATATAGTAATAGAAACTCTTGCCGGAGAAATTACGGACCACGCGCCTAAAAGTTATTATGAAGATGGAAATTCAAAAATAAGCTCTTCTTTTCTGTTAAATGGGAATACTGTTTCTTTTCAAATACAAACAAAATCTATTATAATTAAAACAGCTATTGTTGATCCCTGGACAACAACTCCTACGAGTTTGGTTATGGATAGTGTAGCATTAGATATTGACTTTGATGATTTTGGAAATGTCTACATTTCTGGAGGTCCTGCACCCCGTAAACTTGTTAAGTATTCCAATAATGGGATTTTGATTTGGACATTTACAAATCCTTATACATGGAATCAAAATTATTCTAAATTCTGTGTACTTCCTAATAGTGGTACTTCGTATATTGGAGAAGGTCTTGGGAGTGGCGGTTCTCGTATCATGAAAATTAATTTAAATGGAACACTTGAATATACCACCCCTTATTTGGGAGTTAATAACGAGATATGGAGTATGTCATATAATAGATGTAATAAACAATTAATTGCATTTGGAGGAGGAACAAATTCAAATCATAATATTAAAATTATAGCTGATACTAATTTAAGTAGCAGTACATCAAAATGTTTTAATGGAATTTCAGGTAACTTTAATGATATTGCATCAGCTATAATTGATAACAATGGAGATTTTTTTGCAATAACAACAAGCCAAAGTAATTTTCCTTGTGAAGGGAAATTACAAAAAAGTTTATTATCGACAAATTACTCCGCTCCATGCGCATTTGCGGTACAGACTGGTTATACTTTTAATGAAATTGTTCTTCTTCAGGGAACAACTACAGTTTCAACAGTCAGAGCAAATGCACTGGCTGTAAATAACAATTATGTATTTAGTTATGATGGGCAAACATTAAAAGCTTGGAATAAGGTCAATGGGAACACATTGGATTCAATTATTGTTGATGTTAATTATGCTGCTGGTAGCAACAGGACTCATGAAGGTATAGATGTAGACGATTGTAATTATATTTATGTTGGTGGTGCAAATCAAGTTCATGTTTATTCCTTTAACGGAATCACATTCAGCACTCTGCCTTCCATAACATCAAACATTACAGACGAAGTACATGGTGTAAAACTAAACAGAAATAATGGCAACTTATATGTTTGTGGACTTAACTTTGTAACAGAACTTAATGCCCCAATTTCTTGTTTTCCAGTACAATTTTCTTCGGTAATTATAGTAGATTCATGTGCTGGTAATGCATATATTTCGGCAACAGGTGGGTTTCCTCCATATCATTATCAATGGAGCAATGGTTCACTAGACAGTTGCATTTTAAATGTTCCCCCAAATATTTATTCTGTAACTATTTCGGATAATTCTTGTGGTTTGACAATTTTTGTTGATACTTTATTAGTGAATCATCTTTTTCAACTATCATTAAGTCCAACAACTCAAACCATTTGTGAAGGAGATTCTATTTCATTATTAGCATCGAGTAATAATGTAGGTGCTAATTTTATATGGAGTAATGGATTGATTGGTGATTCAATAAGAATTGCTCCATTCAATACGACAACATTAAATGTAAATGGAAGCTTCAATTCTTGCAGTGATACTGCATCTGCAATAATAATTGTTAACCCAACGCCCCATATTGTTTTACATCCAATAATTTGTGGAGAGGATGTATTTTCAGTTGGGCCACATGATTATACAATTTCTGGAACTTATTATGATACTTTGCAAACTTCTTTTGGTTGTGATAGTACCATTATAACTCATCTTATTGTAAATCCATTACCTACTACTCCCATTATCACACAAACAAACGACACTCTTACATCTACTTCTCCATTTGGCAATCAATGGTATAATCAAAATGGGATTCTTGTTGGAGATACCAACCAGAGTCTTACGCTAACTGTAAATGGAGATTATTATGTAATTGTTACTTTAAATGGGTGCGTTTCGGATACTTCAAACGTTTTGCATGTTACCAATGTTGGCATAGGAGAAAATGATAAGAAATCTAACTTCAACATTTATCCCAACCCTGTTACCAACGAACTTATAATTGAAGCAAAAGGGAATAAAGAGAAAATTGAGTTTGAGATATTGAATTCTTTGGGTCAAGTTGTTTTTAAAGGGAGTTTAATAGAGAAAATAGTGGTTCAAACAAAGAACTTTGCGCAGGGAATGTATGTGGTTAAGCTTGGGAATGGGAAGAGGTTTGAGTTTAGGAAAGTGGTGAAAAGCAGTTGACAATGGACAATGGAGAGTTGACAATTGAAAAATGAATGATTAATTATGAATAATGGAAAAAATGGAAATACTCTATATAAAGAGAAGCAAGAAGGAAAATTCTAATCATAAACCCAAGCTATTTTCCCCAAGAATCTTTATCTAAGCTTCTATAATGTATTGCTTCTGCAAGATGATGATTTAATATGTTTTCACTGTTTTCCAAATCGGCTATTGTACGCGAAACTTTTAAAATACGGTCGTAAGCTCTTGCTGAAAGTCCAAGTTTCTCCATTGCCGTTTTCAGAAGGGCTAGCCCTGCATCGTCAATCACACAAATATTTCTAAGCATCTTAGGGGTCATTTGGGCATTGCAATAAATTCCTTTCGCTTCTGAATATCTTTGTTCCTGAATTTTTCGTGCTGTTATCACACGGTTGCGGATATCTTCGCTGTTTTCAGAAACGCGTTTATCGGCCAAATCTTTAAAAGGCACAGGCACTACTTCAATGTGGATATCAATTCTATCTAATAAAGGTCCTGATATTTTATTTAAGTACTTCTGTACGAAACCCGGTGGGCAAACACAACTTACATCAGGATGATTGTAATTTCCACAAGGACAAGGATTCATGGATGCTATCAACATAAAGCTTGCAGGATATTCCACTGAAAACTTGGCTCGTGAAATGGTAATGGTTCTATCTTCAAGGGGTTGCCTTAATACTTCTAAAACTTGTCTTTTAAACTCAGGAAGTTCATCAAGAAACAAAACTCCATTATGGGCCAAAGATATTTCTCCGGGTTGAGGATATGTCCCCCCTCCTACTAAAGCCACATCAGAAATTGTATGGTGAGGTGAACGAAATGGACGAACTGAAATTAAAGACATATCCTTAGCCATTTTACCAGCGAGAGAATGTATTTTAGTTGTTTCCAAAGCTTCATGCAAATTTAGAGGAGGCAAAATAGAGGGAAGTCGTTTTGATAGCATGGTTTTCCCCGATCCCGGAGGTCCGATAAGCAAAACATTATGTCCACCAGCAGCGGCAATTTCCAAGGCACGTTTTATGTTTTCTTGTCCTTTTACTTCAGCAAAATCGAATTCAAAATCGTTCAGTCGTGAATAAAATTCTTCTCTAGTATCAATTATGGTAGGTTCTAATAGATTATCTCCATTAAAAAAATCAATCACTTGTTTAATGTTATCCACACCATAAACATCCAAATCATTTACAATAGCAGCTTCTCTTGCATTTTGAGAAGGTAGAATAAACCCTTTGTAGCCTAATTTTCTTGCTTCAATGGCAATAGGCAAAGCTCCTTTAATTGGACGTAAACTTCCATCAAGCGATAGTTCGCCCATAATGATATAATCTGATAAGTTATCAGATTTCATTTGCTCAGAGCCAGCTAAAATACCTGCAGCTATGGTTAAATCGTATGAGGAACCTTCTTTGTGAATATCGGCAGGAGCCATATTTATCACAATCTTCTTGCCTGGCATACGATAACCATTGTTGCGCAATGCGGCCTCAATTCGCTGTTGGCTTTCTTTAACTGCACTATCGGGCAGGCCAACCATAAAAAAGCTAATGCCTTGGTCAATATTTAATTCAACTGTAATTAAAATAGCACTGATGCCATACATAGCAACTCCATACGTTTTAACTAACATGACAAATTATTTTTGAGGTTTATATTTCGATTTGGTTAATATTTCCTGAGCATTGGGATCTTCCATAAGGTGTGATAAATGCACATCGGAGTTTTTCTTCATATAGGCCTTAATGATTTGCCAGCCTAACCAATACCCAATTTTACCAGGCGATTGTTTTGTAAATGAAGAAGTAAAAGGTCCATCGTTAAAAAACTTATTGATATGTTGGGGATCGGTTGAATACAATAATTTATTCTCGAGAATAAACGACCAGATATTTGATTCGTTTTTCTTGCACCATTCATTTTTTTCTGTAGGATAACCTATCTTCAAATGATCGGGAAGGTTTGGTGTCATTGCATCTATAAAATAAAGGATTTTCCCTTGAGTGATTAATTCATTAATAAAAGTTTTACTTCCAGGGTCGGTTTTAATTTTGGTAAAAGCAATTTCTTTCATACAATCGAAAACTATATGTTCGCGTGTCCAATTAACAGACATATAAAGAGGAACCCCTAATTGCTGATAATATTTGCAATCTTTTCCCAAATACATATCCAAAGCAATAATGAGCACAGAATCGGCAAACTTAACTGGAAATTCATAGTCGAGACCAGACACATAAGTATATACGACTGGGATTTTTTGATTTGGATAATAATACTTTAAATAGGTAAATGCTTCTGAAAGTTGATCTTCAATGCTCTTCAATGAGGGATATTGCTTAGATGTTTCATTGTAAATACCCGAAATTAATTCATCTTGAATATAATTCTGAATTTGCTTTACATTTTTATCTTCAGAAAGATCCCCATCTAAAAAGAATAGATATTTCTTTTGCAGACGAATCAGCTCTTCTTTAAGGTTTAGTTTATTGATGGAGAATAATTCCTTTTCGTAACGCTGTATTGAAATTTCCACTTTGGGCTGATTTGAAATATCTACGGCATTCTTAGGGTCTTTATTATTGCTGCAAGATAATAAAAACAAGACAGATATAAATAAAACTATTGGTGTGATTCGCTTCATAATTTGAATGGATTTGACTTTACGTTTCAAAAATACAATTTAAAGTTCACTTATTGACATTCTGGACAAAACAATGTGAATAAAATCGTTTATAAACTTTAAACTGAAAGAACTATTCACTCAAATATTATGAGTAATTTTACTTCGAATTTAGAAAAACCATCAAACATGAAAAAATTAATCTTAATTGGCCTATTTATTTTATCATTCTTCGCCTCTAATGCTCAGGAAAAAAGAAAGTTCACTTTCGGCTTACATCTCGCTCCTTCAATAGATTGGTTGAAACCAAACTCATTGGATTATTCCTCCGATGGAAGCATTATTGGTTTTACCTGGGGTGCTTTTGGAGAAATAAACTTTTCTGAAAATTATAGTATTGTCACCGCCATTGATTTTCGCTCAACAGGTGGAAAACTACGTTATCCTGATCAATATGAAGCTAATAGTATTGGCTTCACTAATCGCACTTATCACATTAAATACATTGAAGTTCCCCTTGCATTGAAAATGAGCACTAATGATATTGGTAAATTTTCGATTTGGGGCAAATTTGGATTGGGGAGTGCTTTTGTTATCGGAGCTAAGTCTGATGATGAATTTACCCCAATTAGTGGAAATGTAATCAAAACAGAGAATAAAGACATTACTTCAACTATTAGCACATTTAAAGAATCTCTAATAATAGGCTTAGGCACAGAATATAGAATAAGTGGCTCAACAAAATTAGTTGCCGGACTTATCTTCAATAATGGCTTCACCGACATACTTAATGGCAAAAATAAAAAAGATAGTTCTGTTGCAGAAAAGGCTTTTGTAAATCAATTTGAGCTCAATATTGGTATTGTTTTTTAATCTGAATTATAGTGAAAATTGCTTTAGCCCAGCAAGATTATCATATTGGTAATTTTAAACAAAACACTTCAAAAATAATTACTTCCATCCTTGAAGCAAAGGCCCTTGGTGTTGATTTAATTATTTTTCCTGAACTTTGCATTTCGGGTTATCCTCCCCGCGATTTCCTCGAATACGATCATTTTATTGATGAGTGCAATAATTCGGTACGTGAGATTGCAGAACATTGTAACGGCATAGCTGCAATTGTTGGCTCTCCGGTAAGAAATCCAAATAATAGTGGAAAGTTGCTTTATAATGCAGCCTTATTTCTGGCAGAAGGTGAAATTGCTTTTGAATATGACAAGGCACTACTGCCCGATTATGATGTTTTTGATGAATATCGTTATTTTGAACCTGGAAAAAAGTTTGACGTCTTTAAGTATAAAGGCAAATCTATCGCTATTACTATATGTGAAGATTTATGGAACATAGGCAGTGAACAGTTATACACTCTTCACCCCATGGACGAAATAATGAAGCAGGCACCTGATGTTATTATCAATATTGCAGCTTCTCCATTTCATTATGAACAAGCCCAACTTAGGAAACAATTGCTTTCGAAAAATGCATGTAAATATAAACTTCCTGTCTTTTATGTGAATCAGGTAGGTTCGCAAACCGAACTTCTTTTTGACGGAGGTTCATTGGTTATTGATTCGAATGGAAGAATTATTGCCGAAATGGCATATTTCAAAGAAGATTTTAAAGTTTTTGAATTAGATTCAATTATTGATCACTCAATAAAGTCACAGGTACTTCAAGCCCATCAGCCCATCGAACTGATAAAAAATGCTTTGGTAATGGGTATTAAAGATTATTTCTCGAAGATGGGTTTTAGAAAAGCCATATTGGGTTTGTCAGGTGGTATTGATTCGGCTGTAGTCTTAGCATTGGCTGCTGAAGCTCTAGGAAAAGAAAATGTTTTAAGCATTTTGTTACCTTCTCAATTCTCTTCAGAACATTCTGTAAAAGATGCTATTCAATTATCGGAAAACTTAGGCACCAATTGGCATAATGTTCCTATTGAAGACTGCTATCATGCGTTTGAAAACACTTTAACATCATACTTTAGTGAAACATCATTCGATTTGACAGAAGAAAATATTCAAGCTCGCATACGTGCTGTGATATTAATGGCATTTTCAAATAAATTCGGGTATATAACATTGAACACCTCCAATAAATCAGAAGCAGCAGTAGGATACGGAACTCTTTATGGTGATATGTGCGGTGGGCTTTCGGTAATTGGGGATGTGTATAAGACTCAAGTATGGCAACTTGCCGAATGCATCAATTCCGAACAAGAGATTATTCCTAACCAAATTATTGAAAAGCCTCCTTCAGCAGAACTTCGTCCAGGGCAATTTGACACTGATTCATTGCCTAATTATGATATTCTAGACAAAATCTTATACAATTATATTGAGAAGAGGAAAAGTTTGAAGGAAATCATCAAGCTTGGAATTGATGAAGATGTTGTTCAGCGAGTATTTAAACTTGTTAACAATAGTGAGTATAAACGATTTCAATCGCCCCCAACCTTAAGAATTTCTCAAAAAGCATTTGGGATGGGTCGAAGAATGCCGATTGTTGCCAATTATAAAACCTAATCCGTTGATTTAAAAATCAAAGATTGTGTTATAAAACAAGAAGCAGTATAAACGACTTTAGATTTTCGAAGTTCTTTTACTTCTTAAATCTAAAATCGCTAATCTATATCTGCGTTCTTAAACAATTAATATCAGGTATAATTGATACCTGATCAAGAATTTTTCTATTCTTTGATGTGAATTACATCAAATTTATTGCTTCAACTGATTGTATTTCAGGAATTGCTCTTTTTACGGCTTCTTCCACTCCATGTTTCAAAGTCATTGCACTATGTGGGCATGAGCCACAAGCACCATGCAATTCTACATTTACAATCATGTCGTCTGTGAGTTCCACAAAAGAAATATCTCCTCCATCCGATTGTAAGTAAGGACGAATTTGATCGATTACTGCTTCTACTTTTTTTGACAATTCAATGTTTTTTGCGATATCCATTTTTGTTTATATTAATTTTTATTAGCATTATGTACGGCAGCTTGTTGGGCCACTTTGCTAGCCAACTCGCTGAAAATTATTGTAAGGGGGGAGTTTTCATCCAAAACAATTGGATGTCCTGAATCAACTGATTCAGTGATGCCTAACACAAGAGGTATTTGTGAAAGCAGTTGCAACTTCAGTTCCTCTGCAAGGAGTTTTCCTCCATCTTTACCAAAAATATAATATTTATTTTCGGGATATTCTGCTGGAGCAAAATAAGTCATATTCTCAACTATTCCCAAAACAGGAATAGATATTTTATCAGTCTGAAACATTGATATGGCTTTCTTAACATCAGCTAAAGCAAGTTTACTTGGGGTTGTAACAATTACTGCTCCTGTAACTGGCAGATCCTGAACCATGGTTAAATGAATATCACCCGTACCAGGGGGTAAATCTACTACCATATAATCAATTTCTCCCCACTGAGTGTCGGTGAACATTTGTTTCATCGCGTTCGATGCCATTGGCCCTCTCCATATAAGTGCCTGATCTTTAGCAACAAAAAAACCTATCGATTGCACTTTTATTCCAAATTTTTCAATAGGAATAATCATTTGTTTCCCATTACTTTCTATTACTTCTGGCTTCACTTCTTCAAGCCCAAACATTAATGGCAATGAAGGTCCGTAGATGTCAGCATCTACTAAGGCTACTTTTGCACCAGATTTAGCTAATTGTAGAGCAAGATTCACAGCCACAGTAGATTTCCCTACTCCACCTTTTCCAGAAGCAACCGCAATAATGTTTTTTACTGTTGGCAATATTTCATCCTTCGAAATAAGACGTCTTGTGGTCACATTAGAAGTAAAATTCACTATAACCTCAATATTTGGGTCAATATAGCTATGTATGGCCAATTCGCAATCTTGTTTCATCAGCGATTTCATTGGACATGCTGGTGTAGTTAACACCAAATCGAATTGAATTCTATCCTTATCAATTACAATGTTATTTATCATATTGAGCGTTATCAAATCCTTGTGCAGATCAGGATCGAAAACATGTTTCAATGCCATTTTGACTTGCTCTTGAGTATAGTTCATTTAGTCTTATTTAGAATCGGTAAAAATAATATTATTCTCATAACACCTACTATAAATTAATGTTAAACTTTAATTTAAAAAAACATGAGAACTAAGAGCAAAAAGCAATCATCTTTTAATCAATATGTTTCGAGCTAAGTATTTTCTAAGAAAACATCCTAAAAACAGAAATATTATTGCAAGCAACAGAAACAACAATCCTAATCCTACATCTATGGATGGTTTCAAGGGAATAGAAGAAATTGAACGGGTATTTCCCATCATTTCCATTAGTTCTTTATATTTCATTATTTCAAGGTAAGTGGTGAAAAATGTGTGCCCCAACAAAAGCAATGCAATTATAGCAGGAATCCAAAGCCACTTCAACTGCTTTAATAAGGAAAGCATTAATGCCATAATACCAGTTATCAGCATTAATTTAGCATTTGTACTTCCATGATTCCAATAAGCAATATCTCCTAAGAATGGGAGAGTGAACATTTTTATAAAAATTCCCCAAATAAGAAATAAAGTTCCTGAAAGGCCTAGGATTTGACTTTTTTGCAATGGAAGAAGTGGAAATAATCTAAGTTTATATATTGGTGTGATATTCTTCAAATCAAAATTTTAATATTGGGTAAAATTAATAATTATCTTAATCAAATAAGAAAAATAGAATAGTAATTCGAAAATATTAAACCCTCACTTCTTAAAGTGTTTGAAAAAATTGATTTTCACCATTTTAATATGTTGCCCAAAATAATAATCAATGCTAATCTGAAGCATTAAAATAATAATCATAAAACAACGTTTATAGTTGTAAAAATAAATAATAGCTTTGTAAACAAATATACTAACTGTGCGAAATAAAAAAATACTAATCCTTTTACTTCTGATGCCACTATATTCATTAGCTCAAACCGGTGGCACAGCTATATATAAGTTTTTAAATTTCACAACATCGCCACGTATAGCAGCAATGGGAGGCAGTTTGTTATCAATAAAAGATGATGATATCAACCTAGCTTTTCTACAACCTGCCTTTATTACTAGTAAAATCAACAACCAACTTAGCTTCAACTATGTCGATTATTTTTCTGATATAAACTATGGAAGCCTTGTACTTGGTAAGTCTATTAAAAATTTAGGAAATTTCACTGCAGGATTAATCTACACCAACTATGGAACTTTTAAGCGTGCCGACGAACAAGGTAATTTAGAAGGTAGCTTTAATGCTTCTGATTATGCACTTTCAATAGGTTGGGGAAGAATGCTCGATTCTATGTTTTCAATGGGAGCTAATCTCAAACTCATTTATTCTTCCTACGATGAAATAAATTCATTAGGTATGGCCGTTGATGTAGGAGCTGCATATCATAATCAAAACAAGCAATTGACCATTTCAGTTCTTGCGAAAAATATCGGATTTCAATTCAAACCTTATTATACATCAAATCGCGAAACTCTTCCTTTTGAAATTGATTTAGGCCTATCTAAAAAACTTAAACATATTCCTTTAAGGTATTCAATAATATACCATGATCTTCAAAAATGGGATATAAGCTATCAAGCTGAATCAGGAATATCATCCAACACGAGTTTTGATGGAAGCACTTTAACTAAAAAAAGCAAACTTGAAACATATGCTGATTTATTTATGCGACATATTATATTAGGAGGAGAATTAACTTTCTTTAAAAATTTTAATTTTCGCCTTGCTTATAATTATGGAAAGCGCCAAGAACTTAAAATTGACTCAAAAGCTTCCACCGTGGGACTTTCTTGGGGATTTGGATTTAGAATTTCTAAGTTTAGCATTAATTATGCGCGCTCAGCCTATCATCTGTCAGGTTCTCCAAACTACATCAGTATTACAACTAACCTTTCAAATTTCTTTTAAAATAATTCTTATTAGTTTCATATTTATTCAAATGAACTACTCCCATACCAGAAAGCTGATTAACCGTAAAAGAATTTCTTAAGTCGAACATAACAAAAAATAACACCCAAAAAAGATCAAAATTCTATGTGTTTTGTATAGTAGCAATATCTAGACATAAAAAACAGTAGTAATTTTCATCTTTTAGCTTTTTTAGTTCATCTCCTTCCACTTTAATTTAACTTCTTAACCTTTATCTCCACTAAGAAGTTTAACTCCTTAATCTCGTTTAAAATACTTTTAAGGCTGAATTTCGGATAAAAGAATTCATGATTCAGCCATATTAACCTGAGTTCGGGCTAAGGGTTGTTAATATTAATATTTATATCTAACAGAATGTCAAATAAATAATAGCACTAGAATCGCTATATTTGTATTCCAAACAATTAAAACAGAAACTAATGCTCAGGAAAATATTATAGAGATTTTCATTAAAGCTGATGATTTTTGCAATGAATTTGAAAAAGAATATTCAAAGAAGTTTCTTAAAGAGCCTTCAGAGAAATGTAAAAGGAAAAGAAAAGGGACTTAGTGATTAGGAAATAATAACTTTATTAATTACTTTTCATAGAGGTCAATTCAGAAACTTTAAGCATTTTTACATCAATTATGTTTGTCGTCATATGAGGGAAGATTTCCCTGGACTTGTTTCATACAATAGATTTATTGAGTTGAGCCATAGAAGTGCTATTGTTTTTAACCTGAGCTCTGCTTAACACGAACTGAGGTTATTATATTCAGTTATATATATAATTTGTTGGAATGAGAATAAGAGTTCTAAGGTCGTGCATGACAGTTTTTATTTCAGGAAATTGAATTTTCATCCTGTGCAATAGATTTCTAATCTCAATCGTGAGTTTCAATTGTGCTGCATGAGACTTCCCATCCATCGCAGATGACTTCAAAATTCGTGTATATGGTTACCAATCTCGTACATGAGACTTCTTTTCCTCTAAACCTGAGTTCCGGCTTAACCCTAACTCAGATTATTATGGAAATACATTTTAAATATGCATCATTCATAAACCCAATAAAGAAAGGACACTAAACAAAAAAAGATGCCCAATGAGCATCTTCTTAATATAATTTGGAACGAATTACTTTTTTATAATTCTCTTTTCTTTAATTCTAGCTTTTTTACCTGTTAAGCCTCTTAAATAGAAAATCCTTGCTCTACGAACTACACCCTTTTTATTAATTTCAATAGTTTCAATAAACGGAGATGCAATGGGGAAAATTCTTTCAACACCGACATTACCAGACATTTTTCTAACGGTAAATGTTTCTGTAACACCAATACCAGCGCGCTGTAAAACAACACCTTGATACTGTTGAACACGTTCTTTGGTCCCTTCTCTAATTTTATAATGAACCGTAATGGTATCACCAGCTTTAAAAGAAGGATACTTGGGTAGCTGAGTTAAATTCTCAACATATTGTAGTAATTCAGGCTTGCTCATTGTTCTATTTTTAAAAATTTACTTTCTCGAAACGAGGTGCAAAGATACGAATATATTTTAAAATACAAAGAAATCCAACATAAATATTGAAATCTTTTCAGTAAAAAGTTCTGAAACGATCATATTAATAAGATGTAGTAGAACTAAATACAAATTAAATCAAAAAAAAAGCCGCCCGTTAAGGCGGCTATAAAAATTTGGCGACGACATACTCTCCCACAAATTGCAGTACCATCTGCGCTAGCGGTCTTAACTTCTCTGTTCGGAATGGGAAGAGGTGAACACCACTGCTAAAGTCACCATAAGATCTTAAAAATCTTAAATTTGACATTTAAAGAAGAAAATATAGAGATTATATATAATAAAAATACTATGTTGTAGAAAGCTAACGGGTAATTAGTATTGCTCGGCTTTGACATTACTGCCTTTACACCTGCAACCTATCAACGTCGTAGTCTCCAACGACCCTTAAAGGAAGTCTCATCTTGAGCTAAGTTTCGTACTTAGATGCTTTCAGCACTTATCTCATCCAAACATAGCTACCCTGCGATGCCGCTGGCGCGACAACAGGTGCACTAGAGGTTTGTCCAACTCGGTCCTCTCGTACTAGAGTCAGATGCCCTCAAACTTCCAACGCCCACAACAGATAGGGACCGAACTGTCTCGCGACGTTCTGAACCCAGCTCGCGTGCCACTTTAATAGGCGAACAGCCTAACCCTTGGGACCTTCTCCAGCCCCAGGATGTGACGGGCCGACATCGAGGTGCCAAACCACCCCGTCGATAT
>CAIXTV010000310.1 GCA_903922465.1 uncultured bacterium | reverse complement strand
CCGTATTCAGAGAATATGCGGCTGAGGTCTACGCAAGCTAATTTCTCAGCTGCCTGAGCAGCCTGAATAAAAATACAGCACATCTCCGTACGGGGAACCGTCAACATTTTGAAAATACAGCACATCTCCGTACGGGGAACCGTCAACATTTTGAAAATACAGCACTTCTCCGTCAGGAAAATTAAAGATTTAGGAGTAAAAAACCGAACTTTGAAACGCCTAATGAAAGAAAATTGCTTATGTTTGTTAATCCCTTTTATCCTATAATATTGACAAAGTGGGTTTAAACCTATGAGGTTTCCAAAACCTGCTAGGTTTTTCCAAATAAATAATATTCCAATAAGCTAAATGTCTAATAGTCTAATAGACTAAACCCCTCTTTTTATCCTTTTATGAGGATAAAAAGATTTTAAACCTATGAGGTTTTGAAAACCTGGTAGGTTTTTTCTTTCCCCTAAAAGACTAAATCGCTAAACAGCTAAACGCCTAAACAGCTAAACCCCTTTTACAATTCCCTCGTTGGTAATATACATTTTCACCTTCCCATCTGTACTTTGAAGCTTCGCCTCATAAAGCGTTTCGCCAACCGTAATATTCAGTTTATACAATTTTTGGTCGAAGAGGCTCAACAAATCATTTCCAAGCTCCGAAATATTGGCCGTGAACTTCTTATTTTTTTCGTGATAGGCCTCTTCGCGATAAAAAACTGCCCACAACACTCGTTTAAGCTTCTCCTCGTTTGGCAGCACAAAGTCCTCTTTTCCTTCACCGGCTTGCTGAGTAGAAAATTTCAAATATCCATAACGCTCAGGCATGTGCATACTTATAGCCCCCACGGGCGACCAAACCCAATTGTGCTCCGGAAGGGTTTTTCCATCCTTATCCGTTAGCTTGACATACTTGCCATTTTCCCAACGGGTGTCCCACTGCACACGCGAGAAGTTAATTCGCCAAAGTTTGTCGGGATTGGGACGACCATTGTCCAAACCAAAAGAAACATCGCTAAACGGTATTGCAATTTCCACCGTCCACATCCTGTCCTTGTCGTTCCCATTGTTGAGAGTGCCGTCGATATGCACGGCATACTTAATCCCCTTAAAATCCCAGTTGTGCAAAGCAAAAGTTGAGTGGCGATAGGGAAAAGGCATGAAAAGATCGAAAACCGTTTGGCGGGCATTGATTTCAAACTCGAAGTAATTTTTTGCATCATTGTCGGGATCAATAAATATTTCGAAGTCATTATCGTGATACACCACATCATCTTTATGTTCAAGATAAGCCCAAATGTGTTCTTCGTCGAGCTGTGCAGCGACATATAGATAATTTGTGTCCCAAAGCATCTTCACTTTAGTGTTTTGTGTGGGCAGAGGCTTTTTGTCGCCCTCAATATCAACAAAAAGGTCAGTCCACTGGGCTTTTGCCCAGGCCGCTTTGTCGAGCTTGCCATCAATTTCGATGGCTTCGGGAGTTCTATAACAAACATAATGCTTAGGCTCTATCAATAAAGCCTTAATGTCGTCTTTAATACTTATTTTATCAGTTTCCATTTTGTTTTTTGTTTGGCATGAAATGAGAATGCCTGCAAATGCTACTATCGTTAGAATTCTTTTCATCTTTAATCTATTTTTTATAAGTCTTTTAGTTATTTAGTCTTTTAGGCTTTTAGTTTTTTAGGTGTTTAGCTATTTAGGATTTGTAGATTTTCATTTATTTAGCGTTTTAGACTAAAAGTCTAATAGCCTAAAAGTCTAAACAGCTAAATGCCTATATAGCTGAATAGCTAAAAGCCTTCAGTTTTCAGCCTATTTTTCTTTAGGTTTATTCACAAAACCGTCATCGCTATGGTCTCTAATGTTATGACGCAGGGCTGAAATCATTTCCTTTAGGTTCTTAAAACCGCCAATGGTAAACCAAATGGTGACGATGATGGAAGCTGCAAGGAAAATATAGGTGTAAATCATCCAAAACTTCATCCATGCCGAATCGGTAATCTTCTCAACAAAGAAATTGTAAAATGTTCCGATGAAAAACACCAAAACCCACATGGCTGTCCACCCCATCGTAACAATATAGATGATTTTATCGCCGCGGGTGAATTCCTTAGTCGTACCCAAGACTTTCCAGCCTTTCAGGGGTTGTCCGTCGGTTGGTTGAACTTCCACTTTTTCGGCATATTTGCCTCTATGCATCAGTTCATCGAGGTTAACGGTAGGTTTTTTGGTCAAAAGGGAAACAATAATATAGACTAAAGTGGCGGCAATCATGGCCATAAACCAACCCCACTGACCATTAATGGGGAAATTGTCGATCATTTTACTCAGAAGGATGTTCAAAGAAGCTGTGAGGGCACCCGTAATCATGGCAGCCCATGCAGCAGGCGTAGTTCCGCGTTTCCAATACAATCCGCCAATGATAACGGCTCCCGAACCGCCGACAAAGATAGCACCGGATATGTTAAGGAATAAAAACACCAAATCTTTAGGTTGAAAAAGTATGCTCAGGACAAAAATGGTGATGCCCACACCCAGGATAGAGAGCTTCAGATATTTAAGATGTTGCTTAGGCTCGAAAGCTTTCTTGCGCAAAGGCATAATGCAGTCCTGAATAAAAATACTACCCCACGAATGCATATAGGTATTGTGGCAAGTGATGGCAGCAGCCAGCATAATGGCAACAAATGCGCCCTTAATGCCCACAGGCAGCAAGTAATTGAGCGCCATGGGAACCCTCAACTGACTTTGCTGGGCAGCAGATCCGGCAGTTGCTAAAGTCCCATTAATAGAATCGGCCACAGTTTTAAAATCGATGTGATGATAGAAAGTATAAGCCACGATAGGAACAAAAACGAGGAACAAACCCCACTGTGGAACCAATCGCCAATTGGTCAGCACGTCGGCCATCCTGGCTTCATGGGCACTTTTGGCGGCAATGTTGAAGGAAGAATTTCCCTGCCACGACAATTTAGTATAAATAAGCCCAAACATCCCAATGAAAAAATACCAAGGATTGAAATCCTGCACCTTATCGGCATCGAAAGGATTAATCAGCGATTTTCCGGTCTCAACCGTAGTTATAGCAGTGGTGATATGTGCCCAATCTATCTTTAAAAGCAAAAGAATAACGATCACCACAAAAACAATATTGACAAATACGCCCTGTATAAAGTCGGTAAACATCACGGCAATGTGCCCACCCGTAAAAATAAAGTAGAGCGGGATAAGCACCATTACGGCCGTCACTAAAATAAACGTGCCCGAATAGGAACCGACCATGCCAATTTCTCCAATACCGCAGAAATAAATAAAAAATCGTGCGCTCACCGAAGGGAAAATCACCATATTAAAAACTCCCGAAAAGAAAGCCAGAAAACCTGAAAAAATCCTGAAAGCGCGACTGTATCTAATCTCAAAGAATTGAGCCATGGTGAGGGCTTTTGTTTGCCTAAAGCGATAGACAACCCAGCCCGTAACAGAAATTCCTACCAAAATGACAGCAGTAGGCATCTCCCACCAACGAGAGTTGAATCCCGCATTATAGTTTTGTTCCAAAGCGCCCACCACGGTGATGGCCCCCAAAGCGGCAGTGCCGTGAAACATAGAAATGATATACCTCCCCCCCGTCCTACCCGTGGCAAGAAAGTCCGAAACGCTTCTCACCAACTTCTTACTAAATAAAACCATACCGACCATCATAGCCAGTAAAACTAAAACGATTGCCCAATCGATTGCTGATAGATTCATGTTGTGTGTTTGTGTTATGTTTGTATTTTGTTTGAATAGTCTTTTAGACATTTAGGCGTTTAGACTTTTAGGTTTTTAGACCTTTAGTTATTTAGGTGTTTAGATTTTGATTTTTTATTATTTCTTCAATTAACTATTCCCCTAAAATACTAAAAGACTAAAAGTCTAAATGTCTAAACAGCTAAACGCCTTTACAATCTTTTAATTGATCTTATTAAGGCTCCTAATACTTTTCCAGTTTCGCTTAGTTTTAATTCGCATTTATCAATATCATCTAAATTTACATAAGTTAATCGAATAGCGATAGAGAATTGATAATGTAATTCTTTTAAAGAACTAAAAGCGATTTCAAGAAATCTTAAAAATTCCGACTTACTCTCTCTTGAGCAGCCTTCAACTATATTTGATGGAATAGAAACCGCTGCTCTTCTCATTTGAGAAGTTAATCCATAAGCTTCTTCTTTAGGAAAAGTTTTAGTAATCATATAAATTAGAATTACTAAATCATCAGCGAGTTCAAAAGCTCTGAGTTTTTTATAATCTCTCATATTTTTCTAAATGTCTAAATTTAATATTATTATTAATCTGGGTTTTTTGGTCTTTCTTCCTAAAAGTCTAAACGCCTAAATGTCTTATTGCAAACCTACCAGGTTTTTAAAACCTGTTAGGTTTAGTTTTTCAATTGTCAAAATTATCAATTACTTCAATAATACCTTCAAATTTAATTTTATTAATGTCATGCAAATACTCAAAGTTATCTATACTATCGAAATAATGTAGGATAAAATCGCGATAAATATTTGTTTTTCCTACCGACAAATAGGTTTTAAAGGAAGAATATGGATAAGTTTTATAATCAATGTTAAAATGCTTAAGAGGATTCAAGTGAATATAGACGACTAATTGTTTCAGATAATACTCCTCATTTATTAAAATCCGGTGCATATGCTCCTGAAACAAACTCCCTGTTCTATTCCTGACTTTATTAATGCTTTTGGTGTATGAATTAAATAGATTTGAAAAAGCTAAATGAATTTTATCGATTAGCTTCTCTCCCAACTTGGCTTCATCATGAATTCTAAGCAATAAATGAAAATGATTCTTTAAAAGGCAATAAGCATATATATCGGCAATAGGAACTAAATACTTCTTAATTAAGCTGAGGAAATAAAAATAATTTCTTTCTTCAAAGAAAATAGCCTCTTTATTGTTCCCCCTATTGTATAAATGATAGAGTTTGCCTGCTTCTAATACCTCTTGCTTCATTCTCTTAAGGATATTATTATAAATGAAGACCTGGCAGGTTTTCAAAACCTGTTAGGTCTGTGTAAATATATGAAAAGTATATATAAACCATCATTGATTTTTTTTCTTTCTTAGTTTATTGATTAGAATATGGTGATAAAACCTAACAGGTTTTAAAAACCTGGTAGGTTGAACACCCATTTAATTATTTGTATCCTCAATCAATTTAGCAATAGTCGTAACTGCTAAGCCCACGCAAGTATCCGCTGCTCCGTAATACACATAAACTTCACTTTCTTCTAGAGCAAATCCTTCACTATCATAGTCCATAACTATCATTCCGCTGGGGAAGACAACATTAGGGACTTGTCCGGCTAATTCATAGAGCTCCCTTGGTTCAAGAATATTGCACCAACTGCGGGAAAGGACTTTAGAAGGGTCATGAAGATCTAAAAGCATCACCCCTGCCTGATAAATGTTTGAACTACCGAAATGTCCGGCAACTCCATGATAGATATGCAACCAACCTTTACGAGTTTTTACAGGAGGAGGGCCTGAACCAATAAATTCATCCCAATAATGAAAGCGCCCATCGATTAAAGGCGCCACAGGCTCCCAATCTAAAAGATTATTTGACTTGGAAAGCCAAATAGTGCTGCCCGATGTGGTGCCATTATCATGCCTCGATCGGTTAGGACGATCCATTCTGAGATAATTCCCGTTCACCTTTTCAGGGAAAAGAACCCCATTTCTGATATCTTCGTTGGAAGTGATACCTAAGAATTCAAAGTTTTTAAAATCAAGGGTTTTGCCGAGTCCCAACTGACATCCTGCATCCATATCCATGGCAAACATGATATAATATATGCCTTCAATCTTAGAAATTCTTGCATCGTAGATATGATATATCTTTTCTTTAATATTTTCGATGCCTTTGAAGTCAACAATTTTATCTTCAACTTTAAAATTGATACCATCCTGGCTTTCCGCCATCACCATAAAGGTTTCGCGCGAACGACTCTGGACTCTCAACATCAATAAATACTTATCTTCAAACTTAATTGCTCCCGGATTGAATACAGAAGTTGCATCCACCAATTGAGGGTATATATCCGGAATATCGTTTCTTGATAATATAGGACTCTTTGCGTGTCTATTCATTTTCTTTGTCTTTTATTTAATTGTTTGCTTTTTATATATTTTCGATAAACAAATAAAACCTAATAGGTTTTAGGAAGTTGTCAAATGTAAATCTATCCCATTACGACTATAACATTACACTGATTTTGGGTAGAAACAGTAAGTACATTGCCTTCAATTTTACTTCCATCCACAATAATTTCTTTAACTCCCTTTTCAACATGATTTGGGTTGAGAACTTCAATATTATAGAGTGTTCCTCTGAACATTCTTTTTGCTTTAAACGAATCCCAATGGGTTGGAATAGCAGGATCGATCAGCAAACCATCATAAGTGGGCCTGATGCCAAGAATATAATCATAACTTACTCTATACATCCATGCAGCAGAGCCTGTCTGCCACGAATGACTTGCACGGCCAGGTTGCGAATGTTCGTTACTGGTGATGTATTGTGAAAAAACATAGGGCTCAGCAACGAATGTGTCGCTATCAATACGATTAGGAAGCATCTTCTTGAAATAGGCAAAAGCCTCATTGCTCCTTCCTAACATAGTTTCCGCCTGAATAAGCCAAGTAGTTGGATGACAGAACACCGCCCCGTTTTCTTTCTTCCCCCAAACGCAACGGGTAACTAAACCTATATTAGGATCTATCTCTTTCCAAGCTGGAAAACATTTCTTAGGACCTTCGGGAGAGTCGAGTTTTGTTTTAACACTGTCCAAAGCAGTAAATAAACGCTTTTGATTGGGGAAACCGGCTAATACGGGCCAAATCTGAGTATTCAAAAATATTTTTCCATACTTATTCTCATGTGAACCTACCTTGCGACCTTTTCCACCAAAGGCACGCAAATACCATTCACCATCCCAACAATTATCCTCTACAGCCTTCACAAGCCTATCGCGAACCAAAATAACTTCAGTGTTGTCTTTAGAAAGAGAATCTAATAGCTCAATAAACAAATTGAGCATGGCTGCATAAAACATTGCTCCCCAAACACTTTCGCCCCCTTCTTCCCCTCCGATATAATCGAGAGTATCATTCCAATCGCCTCTCCCAAATATAGGAAGTCCGTGAACACCAAGATTATTCTTTGCATAATTAACAACAGCAAACATATGCTCTAAAATTGCTCCTTCCTTTCCTTCATCAATAAAACGCTGTTTGATATTTAATAAATCTAAATCACCAGTTTCTTTCAGATATTCACAAACTGCCAACATATACCACAAAGGATCATCGCAATGATGCGTAAATTCACCTTCCCCATCTCCATGAAAATGATGATATACCTTGCCATCAGCCCTCATCTGACGTGAAAGTAATAGAATCCGTTCTTTTGCTTTTTCAGGATTCGAGATAGTCACAGCAATAGTATCCTGAGCCGTATCTCTGAACCCAAAACCTCTCCCAATACCCCAATAATAGAAACTTGCCACACGTCCAACATCAAAAGCAACCTTTGCCTGATAAGGAATCCAGTATTTCATGAAAAGATTTACATCATCATCGGGAGTCTCAACAGAAGTGAATTTAAAATAATCGTCCCAACTCTTATTCACTTTAGCAAAAGCGACATCAACTTCTATAATATCCTTATATTTATTTACACGTTCTTCTTTTAGCTCTTCAAATTGTAATTTTTCAATTACGCCCAAAGTGAAAATTAAGTCTTTTTCTTCACCCGGTTGAAGTTCAATATCTATTTTAAGGGCATTAACCACATTTCCAAAATCAGTATCCTGACAAGAAAGATTTTCTTTCTCAATACTTTCAGGATTGTTTTCATTTCGATAAAGTCCTATAAAACGTTCCCTAACAGTTTCAAATCCAACCGCAGAATGATTTGCAGTAAAGAAAGTCCATTGATCCCATTCTTTGTTTTCTTGCTGTTGAGTACCTTTAGTTTGTGTAACCCAATAGGTTTTAGTTGAAAAAATAGAATTCAATTCTTTATCAAAATGAGAACGATTAAAATGCTGATCATCACATTGATTAATTAAATCAACTAAAGCATGTCCCAAAGCCAACTCAACATATCCATAAACAGATAATTTGCGAGGTTTATCAGTGAGATTCTTAAGATTTGCCTTCCATATCTCCTGATCATCATCGAGAGGAACGAAAAAGAGAACAGAGGAATCAATACCATTAATATTTGCTTCGGAACGGGTGTATCCAAAGCCATGAGCCAATTTGTATGCTTCAAGATGTTTGCCTATTGGCTGCCAAGTTAAACTCCAAACTTCACCTGTTTCATTATCCTTAACATAAATATATTTACCAGGTCGGTCATGAGGAACTTCATTAATGCGATATCTTGTAATACGACCGTGTAAAGGACTTTTAAAATAGCTCATTCCACCCCCATTATTTGAAATACTGCTAAAATATCTACCGTTATATAAATAGTTAATCCATGGACTTGGAGTATTCATCTTAGTTATGACATACTCTTTCTTATCTTTTGAAAAATTACCGTATTGCATTTTAAATCTTTAAGAATATTTGTTTTTATTTTCTATGAAGCAAATGTAATGCTTTTATCATTACTTCCTAAGGCTGTAAGTTGGTTTACTACTTGACGTACGCTATTAATATCTGTAGTCAAAAGGGAATTAGTTGAAATCAAATGAAGATTATTTTTAATATCAGTCTCCACTAATTTCTTTGTCAAGGACATATGAAATTCCATTGCTTTGGTATTAATCGCTATTTGTTCAAAGTTTAAATTATTAATTCCACCACCAGGCATAATATTGATTCTACCTTCAGCTTTAGTAAGAAGTTTTGAAAGCACTTCTATTCCATCAAAAGCAGTCATATGTTGCCCCGAAGTTAAAATTCTATGGAAGCCTAACTGAATAATTTGTTCTAAAGCCAATTCAATATTTGGGACACAATCAAAAGCCCTATGAAATGTCAAACTTGAATTTCCACAAATTTTGATTAGTTCTTCACAATGTTTAATATCAATTTCTAAGTTTCTATTAAGAATACCAAAAACAAAACCATCAACTCTCAGGTTTTTATAAGCTATAATATCCTCTTTCATTGCATTAAATTCTTCAGTGGAATAACAAAAGTCACCTCCCCTTGGACGAATTAAGATATGAATTGGAATATTAAGCTTTTCTCTAACTATTTTAACTGTACCAAAAGAGGGAGTAGTTCCTCCATCCGAAGGATTCTCACATAATTCAATACGATGAGCGCCTCCGGTTTGAGCATTAAGAGCAGATTGAATATTAAAAGCGCAAATTTCAAGGATTCTCATAAACAAATTTTAAGCTTTCGACTTTGTTGCAATCATTTTTTTGAACTCCGAAGAAAATATACTAACATCTTCCTTTGTAATAAGAAATGATTTGAACTTAATCTTAGTATGCTTGCAAAATAAAATAAACTGAATAATAACTGAAAGCGTATAAGCGGCTGAAACTAATAAACCAGCAATAAATAGAGCATGATAGTTTCCATATTTGGTTGCATGAGGAAAGAAAATAACACATAATGTAATTAGCGTAACGAAACCCACTGATGAAGTTATTGTATTGATATAATACTTACCCAATCCAGCAAAATAATGACTCAAAATCATTGAAATACTTACGGCAAATATGCCCGGAGCTAAACTTAACATGATATGTTTTACCCCCTCAAACTCAACACCAAAAAGCGAAACAAAAAAAGTCAGGGGCAAGAATAATATAATTCCAATAAATGCTAAAGTTGCAATTGAAGATAATTTCAGAAAAGCTAAAGTTAGTTTTAAGGCATACTCTTTATCATTAGAATTTGATATTTTCGAATATTGTATGGTGGCAAGACTACGTGGAGTTAACCAAATTCCTTCAGAAAGCTTATTCGACACATCAAAAACTCCTAAAGATGATTTTCCCAAATAAAACTCAATTACATAATAGATATATCTATAGTTGAATAATTGAACCAAATTAGCAATCTGTATAAAAAAACCATATTTTAGCATCTCCTTTAAAATCTGTTTTTTATTAAGTGTTTTTCCTTTCTTAAATTCTGAGAGAAGGGGCATCAAGCTAGTAAAAAACAATGCTGTATACGAAATGTATAAAGAATAGATATAAGCTATAATTTCAATTCTGTGAAGAAGTATCATAAATACTAAAAGTGAAATCAATAAAATTAAAGCTTGAATTAATCCAACAAAATTATAAAGGTGTATTTTATTTATTCCGAGTAAGGCTGATTGATTTATTGAACAAAAAGAAAATAAGAGCGTAAGTATTAAAACATGAATTAAATATTGATCAGGAATTAGGTGAAGAATATATAAAACAATTGTCCCAACAACGGAAACCAGAACGGCCCAAGAATAAGAAAGTTTCATTATAATCTTCAAACCAAATTTGGGAATCATAAAAACGGCTCCCCCTCCTACCAAATTATTGAACATCA
Organism: uncultured bacterium; assembly: GCA_903922465.1. Lineage (GTDB taxonomy): Bacteria > Bacteroidota > Bacteroidia > Bacteroidales > CAIXTV01 > CAIXTV01. The sequence goes on along the minus strand of CAIXTV010000310.1, from coordinate 10,708 downwards.
TCACTATCGTAATCCCCAAAAGGATTAAACTAATAACTCCAACCTTTTCAGCACCTAAATAACTTGCGTTAATAATGATAACTAGAAAAGCCGAAATGGCTATAAAGATTCTGCTAACGAATGTTCCTAATATTGCTTTCAGCATGGTTTATTCTTCCTTATTACTTCAGAATAAATATCATGAAATTGTTTTCCTACAGCTTGTTGACTGAATTTTAAAACTGCTTCATTTCTAATTGCTAAACCATCATACTTTGAATAACAATCTAACATTTCAACTATTACACCTTCTAATGCTGATTCATCTTTTGCCTCAACTAATTTTCCATTACTCCCATCAACAAATTCTTGAATTCCCCCAACTTTTGTAGCGACTACAGGCCTACCACATATTAAACTTTCAGCTAAAACAACAGGAAAGTTTTCGTAATTGCTGAACATCACAAAAAACGCAGACATTTGAAATTGTTCTACTAAGGATTTCCCAGTAAGTAATCCTAAAAACTCAATTCTTTCGGTTGAAAACCCTAATTCAACAGCATATTGCTCCATTACTGTTTTATCTATTCCATCACCTACCATGATTAACTTGAAATCATTTCGATATTCTTGTAACCTGCGACAAACTCTAAGCAAACCTGAAATATTCTTCGAGCAATCTTCAAAACAAGAAACATGAAGTATTCTTTTTATCGGAGCTGAATTCATTTCTGCCAAAGCAAACAAATCGGAATTAACCACATTTGGCACAACTTCGTAATTATTATTCATCAATTGCTGTGCTTGCATCGCATTTTTTAGGTTTTCAGTAACTGTAGTTACAGAATCCGCATGCTTAACTACAATTTTGGTGAGCATTTTTCTAAAAAAACCTTTGTAAGTACCCACATTAGATAAATAACGCGACCAATGTTCTGTGATAATATAATTTTTTCCAGCAAATAACTTTTTAAAATATGCAATAAAAGCCGTGCGAGTGAGAATATTTGCATGAATAATATTGTAATCTCCAAAATGTTTTTGAATTTGATTAAACCCAATTTTATATGCTTTGAAAAAATAAAACAATTTAAAAAGCAAATTTAATAGAGGTATTTTCGCAAATATAGTATTCGGATAATAAACTTTTATTGTAAGAAAAGGTTCTTCTGTAATTGTTATTTCAATTGATTTTTGATTTATATCATTCACAGGATGAACGTATAAAACAGCAATATCAGCATACATAGAACAAGCAATTGCATGATTTTGGACAAATAAGCCCCACATTTCGTCATATCGGTTAGGATACCATGCCGAAAGAAATAATACCTTACATAACTTGTTATCTTTCAAATACAATCAATTTAATAATTCACGCAAAAGTAGATTATTTAAGAAAACAAAAGATTTTTTTTGGAGAAAATAGAAATAATATTACTTTTGTATCATTAAATGGTGGGCATAGCTCAGCTGGTTAGAGCATCAGATTGTGGTTCTGAGGGTCGTGGGTTCAAGTCCCATTGTCCACCCTAAAAAAAACCGACTTAGGTCGGTTTTTTTATTTCCATATTGTTTGTAGTTTCCTGAATTATTTCTATTATTGTAAAAAAATTCTCATGAAGCGATATTGTTTACTTTATATAATTCTCTTTCTTTTCATAAACATAGCAAGCTATGGTGCATATCTTTCAAGTGTACCTCAGGTAATTACACAGCCTAATGGTCAAATCATTCATTGTTTTGCTACTGGCGATGAGTTTTACAATTGGTTGCACGATGAAAACAATTTCACCATAATTCAAAGCCCTGCAGATGGTTATTATTATTATGCCATTTTAAACAATAAAGGGGAATTGATTCCTTCAGCTTATAAAGTTGGGAAAACTAATCCATTTTCTTTAGGACTGCTTTCAGGAATTAACATTACTGCTGAGAAAAAACAAGCTTTAAGAAAGAATTTTTATAACAAATTGCCTGAAAATGCGCTGATATTTAAATCTAAATCAAAATCAGCAAGTGTTGGCACTTTAAATAATATTGTTGTATTTATCCGATTTAGCGATGATGTAGAGTATACAAGCGATTCGAGTGTATATTCGAATTTATTTAACAATACTGCTGGAAACAGCTCGCTTAAAAACTATTTCAAAGAAGTTAGTTACAATACATTAAATATACAATCAACATTTTATCCTGTTCATACAGGCACTACAGTTATTTCTTTTCAAGATAGTCATCCACGAGCTTATTATCAGGCATATAATTCAGTTAGTAATCCAATAGGTTATCAGGGTGGAGATGTTGGACAACAGCGCACAGAAAGGGAAGACAGTTTGTTAGCAGCTGCAGTAAATGCAATCAGCACTCAAGTTCCTGCTAATCTAAACATTGATAACGATAATGATGGAAATGTAGATAATATATGCTTTATTGCTAAAGGGAATGCCTCAGGTTGGAACTCTTTATTATGGCCTCACCGTTGGATTTTACTCCTTCAGAATGTTTACATTCAGGGGAAAAAGGTTTGGGATTTCAATTTTCAGTTGGAAAATACAACTATCAGCAGTGGCGTTGGAGTTTTATGTCATGAAATGTTTCATTCATTGGGTGCACCTGATTTATATCATTATAATGGTGATGGTAAGCGACCTGTAGGCTCATGGGATTTAATGGAAAACAATACAAATCCACCTCAATCGATGGGCGCTTTTATGAAATACCGTTATGGGAAGTGGATTTCAGACATTCCAGAGATTACCACCAACGGAACTTATTCCTTACAACCTATTACTTCTGCGTCTAACAATTGTTACAAAATAAAAGCAAATAATTCGGCAACGGAATATTTTGTTCTGGAATATCGCAAAAGGGAAGGAGTTTATGAAAGTTCTATTTATGGTTCTGGTTTATTAATTTACAGAATTAACACCATTGTAGATGGTGCTGGCAATATGAATGGCCCCCCTGACGAAATTTATCTTTTCAGGCAAGATGGGAATACATTGCAAAACGGTTTAATTCATACCGCTTTTTTCTCAGGAAATTCAATGCGAAACATCTTTAATCCAATTAGCAACCCTTGTCCTTTTTTAAGCACTGGTATTCCTGTTAATTTGAGTATTTATAATATTTCTCAAATAGGTTCTTCCATTTCTTTTACAGTTGGGAGCCTTAATATACCTTATACTGCTATTGATTCAGCTTCAAATGTCAGTAATAATTCAGCCACAATTCATTCGACCGTAAATGCAAAAGGGCAAACAACGCATGTTGAGTTTGAATATGGGAGTTCAATTGCCTATGGAAACATCATAACCTTGACTTCTCCTTTAACTAACAGCAATTCGAATCAGCATATTTCCAAAAACATCACAGGACTTCAGGCTGCAACAGAATATCATTTCAGGGTGAAAGCCAGTAATGCTTCAGGCACCACTTATAGTCAGGATTTTGTTTTCAATACCAGTTGCAATACTTTTGTGCTTCCATCTGCTCAAGGATTTAATTCAGTTGCAACACCCCCTTGCTGGGAATCAGATATTGAATATGATCCTTTAACACCAGGTGGAAACAATGGAGCCGCAGCCATTACGTTTGTTCAGTCGAGCCTCTACCCTACTATCACCAAAGCTTTTGAGGGGAGTCATTTTATTAAGTTTAATTCCTTAGATGCTTCTGATAGTGCGGTTGGAAGGTTAAGTAGTCCTGTTTTTTCCAGTATGGGTTTAAGTAATATCAGTGTTAACTTCCGTTGGTATACAAGTTCAGTGGGGGGTAATTCTTTATATCCACTCGAAGGACTTACCGTTCAATGGTCAAGCGATGGTAATGTATGGAATGACATTGCATTTTACCCAAGGTACGATGCTGTTGACGGATGGAAGTTCCTTACGACTAACCTTCCTGCCGCTGCAAACAATAGGCCCAATGTATGGGTATCATTTAGGTTTTATTCGCAATATGGTTACAACTGTTATATGGATAATGTTGTCATTAAACACAATGGTCCTGCCGCCGAATTCACTGCAAATAAAACCAGCATTGTTCAATTCGATACTGTTTCGTTTACTGATTTATCTTTGTCAAGCATTAGTTCACGCAACTGGACATTTAATGGAGCTTACACTCCTTCATCCACATCTTCTGGCCCCCAAATAAGATATGACAATCTGGGTTCGTTCCCCGTCACACTAAGTGTTAATAATGCCAATGGAAGCAATGCCATTACCAAAGAAAATTACATTTTTGTTTCATCAGTTGTTAATGCCGGAGCTGATGCTTCCATCACTTGCAGTGGTTCAGTTCAGCTTCAGGCAACACTTTTAAAGAATATAGGAAGCAGTAATTTACACTATTCGTGGTTTCCTGCGACAGGATTGAATAATCCCAATATTTCGAACCCGATTGCATCACCTACTGTTACAACTACTTATGTGGTAACTGCTATCGACACCAACTTCATTTTGCGTGATACTGTTACAGTCAACGTAAACCCTCTTGAAGTGGAAACTTTGAACGAGGTAAAACTCAATTGCCGCGACTCAATACAATTGAATTTCACTACCAATTATCAAAGTGGTATGTTCATCAAATCTATTGTTCCAAAGGAAAGGACTTTTACCATTGGAACAGCCACATTTGGTGCTAGTCCGATTAATTGTTTTATTAATGCGAATATTTCATACATAAGTGATGCTTGTGGCACCTATACAGCATGCTGTGCCAGTCCCTATCCCATTAATACTTATAGTAATAAAATCGCCCTTCTTGACAAAAGCAGCTGCAACTATATAAATCAAGCACTTGCAGTGCAAAAGGCAGGGGCAAAAGGGCTTATTATAATAAATAGCACCTCAGGAGTGGTTAATCCTATGACTTTCACAGGGACTGATTCTATCAGAATCCCTGTTGTTATGGTGAGCAAAGAAGATGGTGACACTTTAAAAAGTTGGATTTCAACTTTTGGAAATGTAAATATTAGTATAGGTTATGATGGTCCGAGCTTAAGCTACAGTTGGTCTCCTCCTACAGGTTTAAGTAATTCTACAGCTATGAAACCTTATGCTTCTCCATTTACCAACACCACTTATACACTTGTTGTGAGCAATGGAATATGCAGTGACACTGCTAGAGTGAATGTAATCATCAATAATCCTAGTTTATCAATAGCAAATGATAGTGCTATCTGCAACGGAGGCAGCATGATAGTGGATGTATATCAGTCAGGCCTTACTTATCTTTGGTCAACAGGAGCTTTAACAAGTGCTATTAGCATTTCTCAAGCAGGAGTTTATCATGTAAAAACCACTAATGCCGCAGGATGTTATGCCAGAGACACCATTAATGTGACTATCCTCCCCATACCTGCTGCAGCAGGCAGCATTTTAGGTGCAGACACTGTTGGGCAAACGACTCTTCAAAGCTTATATTCTATTCATTCAATATTGAATGCCCAACAGTATCAATGGACACTTTTGCCTGATACTGCAGGCCTTGTAATTGCAAATGACACCTTACTTACCATAGCATGGAATCCTTTATTTTCGGGGAATGTCTCTATAAGTGCTAAAGGAAGCAATTATTGTGGAATAGGAATACCCTCTTTCAAAAACATCCATATTAGTCCTAAAACTCTTGAATTAGATGTCTTTCTTGAAGGTTTGTATAAACCAGAAATACAAAGGATGCACGAAGTTATTGATGGGGTAACCGAATTGCCAAAATGGGGTAATGGAATAGCCGATGTTATTAATATCGAATTGCATCAATCTAGCTTTCCTTATGGCTTAGTTCAGGAATTTGACAATGTGTTTTTAAGCACTTTAGGGAAAGCTTCGGTTGGTCTAGACCCTCTTTTAAAATCCAACTATTATATTTCTGTCAGCAACAGAAACCATATTAAGACTTGGTCGGCACATTCCATTTCTTTTGATATGCCAAAAGTAATTTACAACTTCAAGTCTAACGCCTTACAGGCTTATACTTATGGAGACATGTTGCCTCAAGCAGAGGTTTCGCCTAATGTCTTTGCTATACATTTAGGAGATCTCGATCAGGGAGGATGGGTCGATTCTGATGATTTTAATTATTTCGAGTTGGACTTGATTTTTGGTAATTGGGGCTATTTAACTACTGATTTTAATGGAAATGGATGGGTTGACGCAGAAGATTTCAACGCTTTCGAGCCTAATTTAACACTTGGCGTTATCTCTCAATATCCTTAATCTCATTATAAGCCTAAACATTGCTTTCTTTGTTGTTCTATGAAGCCTTCATAATCATACATCTTCTTATATAGGAGTATGTTTCTTGCTTTAAATGCATGGAATCGGTAAGCAAACAGATGCACATCTCCCATAGTCCCCTGCTGAATGTGGAAACATTTCTCTTTAATACCCTGATTCGTTTTAAATTTCACACCAATAACAAACCAGCCCGGATAAATAGCTATTTTCTCCTGACATTTATCCCATGTAACATCCACCACACATTCCTGATGTTTAAACCATCGTATTAAACTGTCAATATCATTAATGTGACTTATTTGCATTCCACTGCCGGGCCCGTTGTCATACTCAATGCCTCGCTTATGCTTACGTACTTGTCTTTTGAAGGTACGTTCCACTTTATTAAAATTACCCTTATAAACCGATTTTGATAAAGCATTACACTTTATTAAATCCGTTACTTTTAATGCCTTTATAATTCCATGAGATTCTGCAAAATCTTCTTGTTTAAATAGATAGGATAATTCAAGGGTATCGTTATTTATGTGGCCTTTGGCTTCTATTTCAATCGTCCACTTCTGATTCCCATCGCCTCCTTTAGTAATAATTTCTGCTGTCTGTTTTGGAATGATTAATTCAGCTTTTACGAAATATCCTATTACCATCGCTCCCTGATTGGTAAAGCCTAAGAATTCTAAACTAGCGTTTTGTTTCTCGTGTTTTATTTCTGAAAGATTAAAACTTCCTCCTTCATTCCAAATTTCCTTATTGTTTGATTCAACTACTTTGTACCATCCGCAATAGGCTGATGACAACAAGGTGTTTTGACCAAAAACACTGGTGATAGTGAAAAACATAAGTATTAGGAAACCACAAATCAGCCTTCTCATCATATCTTTTAAACTTTAAGGGAAGATAAAATATTTATGTTTTTGGTATGCTACTGCCTTTCAATTCTGCAGCATCAATAAGTTATTGCATGATAATTTTCCCAAAATTAATAATTATTCTTACAAAGTCTATAATTTGAGAAATTATTAAAATCAGGATAAACTCATGATTTATCAATTACACACAAAACTAATCATATACTAAACCCCTTAATTTCTTCTCTTTAGCCAACATCAGAAAATATATTTGGTGCAATAATCAATTGAATTATTACATTTGCATCTACATTATTATAAAAACATACCCTATGAAAAGAATTGTATTGCTGTTAACTTTTTGCTTATTCTATATGTTTTCAGTGCAGGCTCAGTGCCCTGGCTGTTTATTAGATAGTAATTTCACTGTTACACCTGCAACCCAGGCAATCACCCCCGATACCATGCCTGACGGCATTGCATTGCAAGCCTATAGCGAAGATGTAAACTTTTATTTACCTGCACAATTCCTTCATAGTTCAGGATTAACTGTCACTATGACAAAACTCGAGATCATAGGTGTTATAGGCCTTCCTTTTGGTCTGCAATGGCAAAGCAGTTCGCCTACTAACACTTGGTTTCCATCACAAAACCCTCCTTCTACCGAACATGGATGTGGGAAAATATGTGGCACCCCCATGATGGCTGGCGATTACGTGATTACGGTGCAGGTAAAAGCCTATGTAAGCACCATTATGGGCGCTCAGACTTCTGATGATGCTTTTACTATGCCCATTCGCATACTTCCAGGTTCTTCTGCCAATGCTGGCTTTTCTATTGTTAATCCTTTAGGATGTGCACCCATCATTTCGACTTTTAGTGTTAATCATCCAAGCAATGGTATTGCCGGTTTTTCATATGCTTGGAACTTTGGAAATGGTGGACAAAGCAATATCGAAAGCCCTCCTCCTGTTATCTATAGTAATCCAGGAAATTATGAAGTTACCTTACAAACCACCATCGACACCATTCCCAATTGGTATTTATCAAGTGTTAATGTTCTGGGTGTTACGGCCTGCGACGACAATCCTTTCAGCAATGTTGACTTATATATTAAAATATCACAAGGCAGCACTGTATTATATCAATCGGCTTATGTTTCTAATCAAAACCCACCCGTTTCTTTTAGCTTTGCACAACTCAATTTAAGCAATTCGACCTATACTATAGAAGTGTGGGACGATGACCAACCAACAAGTGCCGACGATCTTTGTGGGTCTGTCAGCTTTAATGGGCATGCAACAGGTGTTCAAACTTTAAGTAGTGGTGGCTTAATAGTTCAATTCAGTATTACCCACCCTGTGCTGATGTTTAATGATGTCGACACCATAAGAGTTTATCCTGTTCCTCAAGCTCCAATAGTTACTGCTCAACCTAATGATAGTATTTGTGCGGGAAACCCCATTACTTTATGGAGTAGTTTAACGTTGAACAACCAATGGTATATGAACGATTCGTTGATGTATGCCGATACGCTAGTAAGCCATTTAACTAATGTTAGTGGCAGTTTTAAATCGGTTATTACCAATCAATATGGATGCAGCAGTTTCTCAAACATTGTGAATACTGTGGCTATAGCACAACCTATTACTCCCTCTTTCTGGATTTCAGGGAACAATATGATGACCTTAACATCCCCTGGTCCGAATTCTTGGCTTCAATGGTATTATTTAAATGCAGGTCAGGGTGAATTAATAGCTGGAGCAAACTTAAACACATTTACAGCCACCCATAGTGGAAACTATTTTCTGGTTGTAAGTAATAGTTTCGGCTGCAGCGCTTCCTCCGATACCGTTTTCATGACCTGGGTTGATGCCATTAACGACTTAGATTTGGTAAGCAATTTACTGATTTATCCTAATCCTGCCGATGATGAAGTTCATATTAGCTTTAACAATGATGGAAACATTAATAATTTGCGTTTATATGATTTCACCGGAAAACTTTTGCTTGATGAAAACATCAGCAAAGACAATAGCTTCATCGAAAGAAATATTGATGTCAGCCATTATGCAAAAGGCACCTATCTTATTCAAATTAACGGGAATAAAGGAAATCTTAATAAGAAACTCATCATTCGATAAAATCATTTAGATGATTGTTTTGGGTTTAAAGCCCTTAAAAAGACATAATGCAAATAAAAATCATCCCGAATAAATAAAACAATGATAAATACACCTGCCCCTGCCGAGGAAAGTGGCGACAAAGAAATACTGTTGCAATTGGTTCAGTTCAAAATGCCTTTTGGTAAATATAAAGGAAGAACTATACATACTTTGCCCGAATCGTATTTAGTTTGGTTTCGCAATCAGGGATTCCCTCCAGGAAAGCTTGGGATGCTGCTATCAACAATGTACGAGATAAAACTCAATGGCTTGGAGTATCTCTTGAAGCCACTTGCGAAAGGCTGAAGGGAAGAAGAAAAAAGGGTTCTGATTTTCCTTCAGCCTAAAAGTCATCAGTCTTCAGCCTTTTTTATTACTTTTGTAGCCTAATTAAAAACTAAATTTAAATGTTACAAGCAGAAATTCATACCGCAAAAGGCATAATGAAAGTAGATTTCTTTGAGAAAGATGCACCTAAAACCGTTAAAAACTTTGTTGACCTTTCAAGAAAAGGATATTATAATGGATTAAATTTCCATCGCGTTTTACCTGATTTCGTTGTTCAGGGTGGTTGCCCAGATGGTACAGGTGCAGGTGGACCAGGCTATTCAATCGATTGCGAACTTACTGGCGATAATCAATATCACGACCGTGGTGTTTTATCAATGGCTCATGCCGGAAGAAACACGGGTGGTTCACAATTCTTCATTTGTCATAGCCGCACCAATACTTCTCATCTTGACCGTCAGCATACTTGTTTTGCTAAAGTTGTTGATGGCTTGGAAGTAATTGACCAAATTAGACAAGGCGATAAGATCGAAAAAATCATCATCATTGAAAACGCAGAATAGAGAATTAGTCTTTGAACTAAAAACTGATCATATCGATTTGATTCGTCTCTTAAAGTTCATGGATATGGCCGAAAGCGGTGCTCACGCAAAATGGATAGTTGACGAGGGTTTTGTTCTTGTAAACGGTGCTGTGGAATTGCGCAAACGTGCTAAATTACGTCAAGGGGATGTGGTGGAGTTGGATGGGACGGAAATTAGGATAGTGTAGGCGTTGTCTTGGGAGTTATGAGTTATGAATTATGAGTTATGAGTTGGGGGACAGGCAAATAGGCTATTAGACTATTCGGCTTTTAGCTTTTTGGAATTTTATTTTATTAGGAAAACCTACCAGGTTTTGAAAACCTGTTAGGTTTTATTTCTATTTACGTAGTATGTGAATTGATAGGGACGTATAGCCTAGTAGACTTCTTGAAAGAAGACCCAAGACCCAAGACCCAAATTTCAAATTCCAAGACCCAAGGGGGGAAAAAGCTAATTTGAAACGTCATTGCGAGTCCCCATTCCTTCGGCACACCAAATTTTATGACATGGAGAAGGTAATATATTGCACTAAATGATAATATGAGCGTCATTGCGAGGGTTCCTCCCGAAGCAATCTCAAACACAAAAAGCTGTTT
>CAIXTV010000309.1 GCA_903922465.1 uncultured bacterium | reverse complement strand
GCGAAGCAATCTAAAACAAAGGAGATTGCTTCGGGAGGAACCCTCGCAATGACGCTCATATTATCATTTAGTGCAATATATTACCTTCTCCATGTCATAAAATTTGGTGTGCCGAAGGAATGGGGACTCGCAATGACGGTAATAATACTTGTTAACTCTACTTTGAGCCTGTTTATTGCAATTGCTCCAGCATTTGTTTTAGGCTACCTTCCCAATGAGGGATTTTCAAACCAAAACTTTTAATGATTTTATCTTTACTCATTGCACTATAAGCAGGACGAGGGGCAGGTAAGGGATAGTCTTTGGTTGGGATAGGAATTATTTTGCAATCAATCTTTGCATATTCAACAATCTTTTTTGCAAATTCAAACCAGGAACAAATGCCTTCGTTGGAATAAAGATATAGATGGGTTCCGCTAATGTTTTCCCTTTGTTCAATAATCTTCATTATTGCAGCAGCTAAATCTGCTGCCCAGGTGGGACAACCTATCTGGTCGTCGACAACCTTTATCTCTTCTTTTTCCTTTGCAATGCGAAGTATGGTTTTGACGAAATTATTTCCGGTGGAGGAATACAACCAACTCGTGCGAATGATTACTCCATCAGGTTTTATAACATCTATGATGGATTCTTCTCCTTGAAGTTTGGATTTCCCATATTCTGTTTGTGGATTAACATCGTCGCTTTCGATATAAGGACTGGCTTTTAATCCATCAAAAACATAATCGGTAGAAATGTGGACAAGGAAAGCATGGTTTTGTTTTGCATACTCGGCAAGAAAGTAAGGGGCATCTGCGTTAATTAAATAGGCATCTTCAATTTCAGTTTCTGCTTTATCGACAGCGGTGTAAGCAGCACAGTTGATGATGATATCCGGCTTTATGACTTCAAGATTTGTGAATAGAGACTCCCTTTCTGTAATATCTAACTCATCAACATCAGTAAAAATAAAATCATATTGTGTACAGAGGTCTTCAAGTTGTTTTAACTCTGAGCCTAACTGTCCATTGCTTCCGCAAACAAGAATTGTTGGGTTAGAACTCATGAGGTATAGTTCTGCTTAAAGAATTCAATGGTCTTAAGCAAACCTTCGTCAAGAACAATTTTAGGCTCCCAATTAAGAACCTTTTTTGCAAGGGTGATATCAGGTTGTCGTTGAAGCGGGTCATCCATAGGAATCTCTTTAAAGATTATTTTTGAAGAAGAACCCGTATAGTGAATAACTTTTTCGGCTAGTTCGAGTATGGTGAATTCGTTTGGGCTTCCTATGTTGATAGGTCCGGTGATGCTGTCATCGGTATTCATCATGCTGACTAAGCCTCTAATTAAATCATCGACATAACAAAAACTTCTGCTTTGCTCTCCATTTCCATACACTGTGATGGGCTGGTTTTGCAATGCCTGCATAATGAAGTTGGAAACAACCCTTCCATCATTGGGATGCATACGTGGACCATAGGTGTTAAAGATTCTGACGATTTTAGTCCTTACGTCGTTCTGATCATGATAATTCACGAAAAGCGTTTCGGCACAACGTTTTCCTTCATCATAACAAGCCCTGATGCCAATGGGATTCACATGTCCCCAATAATCTTCCGTTTGTGGATGTATTTGAGGATCGCCATAGACTTCGCTAGTGGAAGCCTGTAGTATTTTAGCTTTAATCCGCTTTGCCAATCCCAACATATTGATGGCTCCCATTACGGAAGTCTTCACCGTTTTTATAGCGTTATACTGATAGTGAATAGGAGAGGCAGGGCAGGCAAGATTATATATTTCATCCACTTCGATGAAGAAAGGCATGGTAACATCGTGTCGGATGACTTCAAAAAAAGGATTGTTTAACAGATGAACAATGTTGCGCTTCTGCCCGGTGAAATAATTATCGAGACAAACTACTTCGTTGCCCTGATTGAGGAGATATTCGCAAAGATGCGAACCCAAAAACCCGGCTCCTCCTGTTACAAGAATCTTTTTAGACATTGTTTTTTATTTAGTTGAACCCTTTTGTATTCCGATACATTCATATTCGAAACCGAGTTTCTTCAATTCGTTTGCATCAAAAATATTCCTCCCGTCAAAAATTGAAGGGGTTTTCATTAATGATTTCATTTGTGACCAATTGGGGAAGCGAAACTCTGTCCATTCGGTGACCAACAGCAGAGCATCTGCGTTTTCCAGTGCTTCGTATTGGTTTTTGGCATAGCTGATTTTATCTCCTATCTTACGTTGGGTTTCGTGAATGGCAACAGGGTCGTAGGCTATTACTTTGCAGCCATGTTGCAGCAGTTTATCAATAATCACCAGCGAAGGGGCTTCGCGCATATCGTCGGTGTTGGGTTTAAATGATAATCCCCAGATGGCAATGGTTTTGCCTTGTAAATCGCCT
>CAIXTV010000308.1 GCA_903922465.1 uncultured bacterium | reverse complement strand
TTGACTTGTTAACTCAATTGTTTGACTTGTTAACTCAATTGTTTGACTTGCGAACTCAATTGTTTGACTTGCGAACTCAATTGTTTGACTTGCGAACTCAATTGTTTGACTTTCGAACTCAATTGTTTGACTTTCGAACTCAATTGTTTGACTTGCGAACTCAATTGTTTGACTTGTTAACTCAATTGTTTGACCTAAAAACGGGTGTTTGAAAGATGCCAATTGAGTTTAATGAGCATAAATACAATGAATTATAAATTATCATGAATAATATTGTAGGTGGACTTATAAATTGCATTTTCGAATTATCAAATCTTCAAATTTTCAAATCTTCCTTCTTCCCAGCAGCCAATAATCCCTAAATCCCAAAACAACTCAACCCCTCAACCCCTAAACATCTCAACCCCTCAACCCCTAAACGCCTAAACCCCTAAAATAATTTCAATCCCCGTCCCTAAAATCATATCTTTTAATATCTTTGCTCCCGAATGAAACCCAACCCAACCACCAATGAAGAACCTCAAAGTTTAATGCAACCATCTATTTTGCCCGACGAATTTGAAAATCCTTTAAATTCAGATAAAGAAGATGAGGGCCAATATTGGAAAACCCGTTTCAGGAAAGCAACTAAAGAAATTGAACAAATAAACAAGCAGCTTGTAACGGCTCTAAAGAGCATGGACAAGCTTATTAAACAACTTGCCGAGCTCGAAAGCAGCAAGTTGGTGAAGTTTCGTAAGTTTTTCTATCTCTATCTCAGCCGCCTCCGTTCTAATGTTAGCAAGGGAAAGAGTCGTAGCTTCGGGTCCATCATGTATAACTATGTTTTCAAACGTGGAGGAAGGCTTTTTCGGCTGTTTTTAACAAGAGTATTCCGTTCGCTCTATCTGATTTTCGAAACTCGTAAGGTGGTGATTATTGAAGTGATGGGGAATTATCTTGCACCCACCAGTCAATATTCTCAATACCTCTTGCGCAAAAAGCTGAATAAAGAAATCATTAAACAACACAAAAAAAACATCAATAGTTTCACCTATAGGCCGTTGTTTAGTGTTATTATGCCGGTTTATAATCCCCGCATCGATTTGCTTTCCAAAGCGCTCGATTCGGTTATTGGCCAGATATATGAGTTTTGGGAATTATGCATTGCTGATGACGCTTCAACCGACCCTGAAGTTCGAGAAACCCTCGAAAAGTATGCTAAAGCAGACATTCGTATTAAAGTTCTTTTTCGTGAGCAGAATGGTCATATTTCTCGTGCTTCAAACTCGGCCCTTGAACTTGCCCAAGGCGAGTATTCGGTGCTAATGGATCACGATGATATTTTGCGCGAAGATGCTCTCTATGAAATGGCAAAAGCTATAAATAGAAAAGGTGGCGCCGATCTTATTTATTCTGATGAAGATAAAATAGATGAATGGGGTTTACACTCCGATCCTCATTTCAAACCCGATTGGTGTCCCGATAATCTGCTTTCGCGAAATTATCTTGGTCATGTTTGTGCATTTAAAACAGCCCAAATTCGTGATGTTGGAGGATGGAGAGTGGGTTACGAAGGCAGCCAGGATTACGATCTTGTTTTGCGATATACAGAGATTTATAATGAAGTAATTCATATACCCGAAGTGCTTTATCATTGGCGCATTCATAGTGAAAGTGCCGCCCTCAGCGAAGCAGTTAAGCCCTATGCCTATCGTGCTGCACAAATGGCACTCACCGAAGCCATGTCGCGACGTGGAATGGAAGCCAATGTCGATTTTCTTGACAGCTTTAGAGGCTATAGTATTAGGTTTGAATTGCAAAATAAAGAGGCCAAGGTTAGTATTATTATCCCGTCACGCAATAAAGCCGATTTGTTGAAGAAATGTCTCCGGTCCATAGAAAAGAAAACAACCTATAAGAATTTTGAGATTATTGTTATTGATAATAATAGCGACCAAAAGGATTTCTTTCAGCTAATTAAACAATATTCTCGCCACAGCGACCTTGATTTTAAATGTATTCAGGATAATGAAGAGTTCAATTTCTCCAGACTAATCAATTTGGGCCGAAAACATGCCACCGGCGAATATCTTATGTTATTAAATAACGATACTGAAGTTATTTCTCCCGATTGGTTAGAAGCCATGATGGAGCATGTTCAACGCAAGGAAATTGGTGTAACTGGCGCTAAGCTTCTGTATGATAATGATACCATTCAGCATGCAGGGGTGGTGATTGGTTTAGGTGGTGCCGCAGGGCATGTGTTGGTTGGCGAAGACCGCGACGGCCCCGGCTATTTCAATTATGTGAATATGCTCAATACTTATTCGGCGGTTACAGGCGCTTGCTTTATGGTGCGCACTTCCGTTTTTGATCAAGTGGGTGGATTTGATGAAAATTTTGGAACAGAATACAATGATGTTGATTTTTGTCTGAAAGTTGTAGAGGCTGGTTACCGCAATTTATATGTTCCGCATTGCGAGTTGTATCATTATGAGTCAATGTCGCGCGGACATCCTCATAGCACCAGCGAATCCTACAAAAAACATGTGAAAGAAGTCAATCTTTTCAGGAAGAAATGGAAGAAATATGTTGAGAAAGACCCTTGCTATAACCCAAATCTGTCATTAGGAGTTCATAATTTTGGATTAAAATAAGAAAATGGAACCAATTATTAATTTTCTTTATTGTATCGACCGCATTAGTATATCAAACAACCCTGATATGTCTGATAGAATAGATGGTTGGTTACTTTGCTCTAATAAAATCAGAGGTGCCAGAGTTTCGGAAGGTATTAATCCCAATATCATTTTGAATGTAGGAATGCCGCGTCCTGACGTTGCCCTGCATTTCATCGATTTCCCTGACAATGACAAATGCGGATTCTCAATCATCGCTGAAAATGGAAACATTAGTTTACATAATGAATTTAATCTGGAACTCGAAATTGAAGTTTCTTCAGGGAATACAAAGAGTATTGAAATTGCTTTGAATCTAAACGCTTCGGGCATACAGGAAATTGAGGTGGATGACAATAAAGAGCTTTCCGATAGTCAGCAAAAGCATATCGAAGCAAAGTTTATCAAGACTTTAAAGACACACCCCTGGCTTACGATACGAATGGACATTATCAACAAATGCAATTTGCGTTGCATCATGTGCCATTATAAAGAGGAGGAGATTCATTCACAGCCTTTAAACCTCATAACTGCAAGCGAACTGAAGCACCAACTTCAGGACATTGCTCCTTTCGTAAAACATATTATGCTTTCGTGTGGTTTCGAGCCCCTAATGTCTAAGCATTTTTCGGAAATCATCATCATGCTAAGGGAGAATTATCCCCACCTTGAGATTGGTTTATGCACCAATGGCATGTTGCTCGATTCGAAGATTAGAAAAATACTTATCGAAAATAATGTCACCCATGTTATATTTTCTTTTGATGGGGTTACTAAAAATACTTTAGAGAAAATAAGGTTAGGCGCTGATTATAATAAGATTATCGGCAATATAAAGGCTTTGCGCGATTTAAAACGAAAGTACAAGCGTAATTTTCCTTTAATGTTTATGGATTTTGTGTTGATGAAGGCCAATATTCACGAAGCTCCTGCTTTTGTTAGGATGTGTGCCGAACTTGGGTTCGAGATTATTGACTTCCGGCATTTGGTTGGGAATATTTATTTCAAGGTGCACGATGAGATGCTGATTCACGAAAAAGAAAAATATAATTATTTCAGGCAGCTTATTATTGATGAATCGAAAAAATATCCTATTGATGTGCGCCTACCCGAGCCTTTCGAAACAGAGGGAAGTTATATTCCTGATGTTTCGCTTGAAATTGATTTGTCTGATTTCGATGCTGTTATTTCTGCCGAGCAAACTCTTGAGGTAATTCCTTCGCCCGATATCGTTCTGAAGGGGGGAAATGACACTGACTTTCATTTCCTGTCAAATCTTTCGTGTTTGCGTCCTTTCAACGAAATTATGATTATCGATCAGGAGAAGATATTACCTTGTTCTTATTATAACGATTCGATGGGGAAACTGGACGATAATAACACCTTGCATTCGATATTTTTTAATGAGAAATACCAAAAGGTAAGGCGAAACAAAATCCTGAACCGCTTTGATCTTTATTGCAATAACTGTCCTATCATCTCGAATTTATTGCCTACCGATATCATTAAATAAAACTCTTCAAGCAACAGCCTGCAGCCAGCAAGAGATAAATTCATTGAGAATTGTTTTTGCTGGCTGTTGGCTGTTTTTGCTTTCATTATTAACCTTAGGAAAGATTAAAATGCAAGTTTCCGGTTTCTCCGAATGAAAATGAGGTTTTTCGGACTATTTTTTCTCGAAAACCAAACGGGCGTGGTCCATGATTTCCCTTTTAAAGCAAACCCTATTGGGCGAAATTCGCATCAGGGTGAGTTGGTGCCTGAATTCCTTATCTACAATAAACTTGGGAATGAAGGAAGCAAACCACATATATTTCCGGAACCCGAATTTCCAATACATTTTTGTCCACACTTCATTGGTTCTGATGTAATCGAGGCGGCCGCTGCTGTAAAAAACTTTGTCGAAATAGGGCTGTGCAACTCTGATGATGTGCTCGTGACCCTGTGCCAACCACGAATCGGGGTTGTGCTTCGAAAGCAGAGCTACCATAAATTCATTTGAATCTTTAGGCGCATTGATGTCCCATTTTTCGTAAGGAACAAAATTTTTGCTGAAGACCATGGATTGCATATAAAATCGCCCCCCTGGTTTCAGCATATTAAAAACATGTTTGAAATAATCATCATAAACCGCATCGAGCTTACCCGTTAAATAATCATTAACAGTGCCCACATGCTCGAAGCTTCCGAAGGCTGTGACGGCATCAAAAACACCGAAATCTTCGGGCGAAATAAACCTGGCGTCCTGAAAATAGACATCCAGGCCGTTTCTACGGCAAGAAGCAATTTGTCCGCGTGAAAGATTGACTCCCACGCCTATAGCTCCCACCTCATCCTGAATATATTTAAGCCAACCGCCCCATCCGCAGCCGAGGTCAAGCACTTTTGAGCCTTTCTTGATGTTCAATTCCTTTATAACAAAATCATACTTACGCTTTTGGGCTTCTTCAAGCGTAAGTGTGAAGTCCCCATCGTACATGGCATTGCTAAAATGCGCATTTTCGCCAAGGCTCAGACGGATAAACTTATCGATATTGGTGTAAGTAAAATCCATTTCTTTTACTTTATCCCATTCTTGCCCCTGGCTTGCACTTCGGCTATCGCCTTTCCAGGATTTAGAAACGTTTTCGGTTTCTTTAAGGGTTTTTTCCTGAATTTCTTCTTTGATTTTTTCCATTTTGATAATTTTTAAAATTGATACTTTGTTTGATTTATTATGCTAAAATTTTATAAGCCGACAGTTAGCAGTCGTCGAAAGCAATTTTCAATCGCTTGGTTTATCGACGATTGACAACTGCCGGCTTATGTTGATTTGTTTAATGTTTGGGTTAATTATGATTTATATATTTCCAAAAACTACGATAATTATTTCGTCGCTGAAGGAACCCACTTCTTTTCCTTTATATAAATAAATGAGTTTATACTTCCAGGTTTTGCTGGTCCCGGCAGTTGGCAGGGCTTCGCGCTGATCAATCCAACTGTGATGAATTGACTTATCATAAAACTTATAACCACTGCCACTGTCTTTATAAATTGAATAACCTTCATATTTACCCTTGGTGGCCCCCAGTTGAGGCAGGCCACCATTGCCTAACTCTCCAACGGCATTGGGTTTTCCTTCTGAGGGAACGAAAACTCCCTCAGGTTTAATAATACCTAAAGCTTCACCAATGCCACGGGTGAAATTTTTAGAATTCATACAATCATCAATAATTTCAGAAAAGCGGAGCTGAACACCGGCCTTCATATCGGTAGGTACGACAGTAGGCCATTGAGGAGGCTGTACAATATTGATTAAAACATTTTCATCTTTCCCATAGCGCAAAAGATTTTTATTGGCTATTACGCCACTAGCATAATTACGAAATGGTTCAGTATTTCCATGCATGTATGCAAAATTCGTATTGTCGGCTTTAATTTGGTTAACTTTGGTAAGTTCAAGCCCCAATAGGGTAGAATAATCCCCTATGCTAAAGCAAAAACCACCTAATTGTAAGGCTAGTTTTGCATCTTGAGTTTCAATTAATTTTTCCATATTCTCATTGTTTTTATTGTTTTAAATTTAAATTAAGATTTGATTTCTATTTGATTTTTAAATGTTTATAATTTAATTTTTGAATTATATTTTGTGTTTATTATGAGGGTGGTTTGATATATTATGACTCATTTCGGAATTTTTAAGGCTCATATTAATTCTATTTTGTGGCATAATAGAATTACTGAAGGTTATAATAAACCTATTATGGGACATAATAGAACTACTGAGGGTCTTAATAAACCTATTATGTGGCATAATAGAATTACTGAGGCTCATATTAGATTTATTATAAGATATAATGGCTTTATTATAAGGCATAATGGGTTTATTATGAGCCATATTCGGTTGAATAATGCTTATAATATTTTGATTTGTGATTATAAGAAAGTTATTATTGGCCATAGTCGAATTATTATTAGTCTCCTTACCCTAATTATATTCTTTAATATCTCTTTAATTATAAAAAGCTGGCAGCCAGCCATCAGCATTAACCCAATTCGAAATTAAATTATTAGTTTCATTGATGATATGCGACTGCCTGCTTTTAGTGTTTCGATTTATATTATTTATGGATGTTTAAAGATAAACCATATCGAAAGTATTTGATTTCGGAAAATCAATTCCATTTCGTTTATCGGTTCGAATCAATAATTATTGCTTTATGATTTTTTTCGATAAAATGCTATTGTTTATTCTGAGCTGAATGATATATTGCCCGGCCGAATGTTCCGAAATGTCAATCACCATATTTCGGTTATCCTTGCTTGCTTTCTGATAAATCAGCTTGCCATCGATATCAAAAATGTTCACAATAACATTGCTTTTGATTTCGGGGAGTAGCACATTAAATATACCCTTAGAAGGATTAGGGAATAGGAAAATGTTGTTCAGATTAACATTTTCGGGCACGCCGGCGAAAAATGGGCTGTTCAAATCGATGCTAGTCGTCCAATCGTCGGGGGCGAGGTCGGTCCAAATGCCCTGAAGAATATAACCGATAGTTGCATAAGGGGAGGTTATCAGCATGGCGATAATAGCCTGGGTTTGTGCCGAAGGAGTTCCTTCGTTACCCCCAAAATGAGCAATAAATGTTTCGGTAATAGCGGGCTCGATGGTATAGGCTGTGGCCGAATCTACGCTATAAGGCGGCGACATAATCATATAAATAACCTGAGGCGCAAGGCCCGTCTGCACGCTATTATGCGAGTATTCCTGAAAGGTTAGAGTGTCGGTGTTATAATTAATGTGTTCGACGCGCTTGCCGGTAATATTCAGCATGGTGTCGGTTGTCAAATTCATAATGCGATAGGGGTTGGGGAAGGTAATGGCCGAACCCGTTTCAACATCGTATAATTCATTTCCAAGAGAAGTGACATTCATAACAATGTCCTGAGCATGATAATGACCCGTAAACACAATTTTCAGACCCAAATTTGCGAAATCGGTTGAAATAGAATCAAATCCGTCAATCACATAATCCGAAAAAATAGATTTCTGCCCCATGTAATGCTCCAGCATATTGTGGTGTTGCATTCCCAACACCACCTTGCCACTTTGGCGGGCTTCAACCAAACGGTCCCTTATCCATTGCAGGGTTTGAGGCCGGAAACCCCCACTGGTAGTGGGATACATATTAACGAAATTCGAATCGTAGCGACAGGCATCCATGGTGAGGATTTGCAGGCCCGCAATGGGCTCAACTATATAAGACAGCGAAGCGGTGTCGGTCTTCAAAGCCTGACTATAGCCATAATTGCCATAAAGAGTTTTAAACTGGGCCTGGCTTATGGTCGGAACAGGATGAACCGAATCGTTATCGAAAGAAACGGCCATAGGGTTGTTGATGTCGTGGTTGCCCGGAGCAACAAAGACTTTAATGCCAGCCGTGGCCATCTGCTGAAAGAAATTAATCATTTTTTGATGGCAAATGCTCTCGCCATCTTTAGTTAAATCGCCCGGCACTAAAACAATATCGGGATGTTCAGCAATCAAGGAATCGATCAGCGATACCATAATCGCATGACTTTCTTTTAGGAGTTTACGGTCTTGCATCAAATACGATTGAAAAGCAGGGCCATCGTTAATCAGTAGAGTGCTATCAAAATAATGCGTATCGGAAATCACGCAAATTTTGATGTTTTGCAAGCCCACCTGCCCGAAGGTATTATTTGACCCCAGCAGTATGGCGAATGTGAGAATGAATACAAAAGAAATTTTTTTCATAACTGATAAATTAATTGTTGGGTTCTGGTTTAATTGGATACTCCTTCAAAGCAGTATCAAGAACCCTTTGGTAGCTGCAATGAAGGTAAACTGTTCGACCACGAAATTGTCGTTTCCGACATTATCTGTCTCTGATGTGATTGGTTGTGCTGCGATTTTTCATTTTATTATATGTTGAGGGATAAATATTCCGAGATGTCAGTGTTCAAGGTATTTCTTCCAATTAAGGATGAATATTTTCTTGAGAAATAATATTCTGAAAGCATGAGGATTAATGTTGTAGTTTTTATTAAAAATCTTATTGATGTGCTGATAACAAAAAACATGTTCGCGAAAAAACCCTTCAATTTCAATTTTATGTCCAAGGAAAGCATCGAGGGTTTCATCATTTTCACTGCATGATACTTTCTTTTCAATCAAAATTTCGTCTGAGCTAAAAAGTTGAATGAAGTATTCAGGCCCTTCAGTAGCAAAGCCAATGTTGGTTAATTTGCTATATAAAAATCCTTTAAAAATTAATGCATGTTCCATAATGCTTTGTTTTATCTAATTAATATCTCCCTTCTAATAATGAATTTTGCTTATGCTCCCGAAATTATGCCTGATCGGATAAGGCCTGTTAGTAATATAAGGTATAGGGATTACACTTTGTTTTATAACTGAATACTTCGGACATTCGTTGATACTGGTCACATACATTTGCCTAATGTGCATGATTTTGTTAGCAATCATATGACGAGTTTTGCTAAGCATCAGATTAACTTTAGTGTTGGGATAATTCTTTTTTGAGGTGTTAAAAGATGAATTAATATAATTGTGAGTTAAATACGAAGGAAATGAAGTTGTACTTGCTCTGTGGAAATGCAAAAATGAAAATCTGCAACTTTGAACAAGAATATTTGATTTTGTTTGATTGCCTATGGGTATGTGGGGCAAGCATAGGCATAGCAAAACTTGTTCATGCAGAGGGAATAGATTTCCCCATTCAAACAAAATTGAAGCTTTTGAAAATAAAAACAAATTAATAATGTTGGTGCCCATAAGTAATTTTATTAAAACCAAACAATTTACTGCACAATATTATTAAATATACTCACTGTACGCAAGATTTATTTTGTTAATTTGCTTAGATTGCTAAATAACAGCAAGAAAGAATTGTTAAATAAAAAAAATATGAATCTTGAAAAAATTAATACGTCATATTAAGTGCTACAAATATGTAGTAAAACAAATTTTAATGCTAAAAATTATTGTAGCAATATTTACAATGCGAATTTTTTGGATGTAAAAAAGCTCACTATAATCATATTCCATATTATTTTCAGGTATAAATGTATAACAATAAATAATGATTGAGCATTCGAGTCAGGAAAAGTTTGTGACATTGTTTAAATACAAATTTTCAGGAAAGAAGGTATGAGAAACTAAATGTGGCAGATAATGAGAATAGGTGTGATATAATACACAATAGAATTAAGGGGGGTGTTATATTAAAAAGACCTCCCGTATATTGAATTAATAGAAGTGTTCAAGAGTAGAATGCAAATTAATAATGGCTAGATTAAACACAATAAGGTTAAACTAAGTAAGCTTGCCTTATTCCTCAATCAGTTCGACCAAATGCCCGTCGGGGGTATAAAGAAAAACACACTGTTTCCCACTGAAAGCTTCCGAATAAAAAGACTCCAATTTTTTATAGTTAATAATTTCGAGGCGTTCAACCATTTTTTGAATGTCTTTTACTTTATAAGCAATATGATAATAGGTAATGTTTTTCTTCAAAAGATTATGCACAACAGACTCGCTCCCTATGGGCTCAACAAGTTCAATAAAGTT
This sequence comes from uncultured bacterium, assembly GCA_903922465.1. Lineage (GTDB taxonomy): Bacteria > Bacteroidota > Bacteroidia > Bacteroidales > CAIXTV01 > CAIXTV01. The sequence continues at coordinate 15,119 of CAIXTV010000308.1, read as the reverse complement.
TCCCTCAGATATTTTCACAAAACAAACCCTTACTTTCTGAGAAATTACGTTTATTACTTTTGAAATATTATTATGACCAAATAGTTCAGCATAATGCTCAATTGAACTTTCGATATTTTCTACCAAAAGTCCAATATGATGAAACTTAAGCTCAGAAATATTAGGATTGACACTCATGATTTTGGATTAATTTATGTTTTAACAACTTGAGACTTTCTTAAAACTCCTGCATACATCATCGAAACCTTATACTTTTCTGCAAGCTCTGCAGGGATATCTTCCGAATAGATGCAGAATTCACTCTCTATTTCAAACCCTGCAGCAAGAATAACTTCCCTTATTTCATCAGCATTATTAAAAAGATAAATGTGATCAATGGCCGGAGCATTAGTAGGGGTTGTGATAAATAGCCTCCCATTATTGTTAAGTAAGGTGAATAACTTTTTTAAAAGAAGAATAGGGTCTTCAACATGCTCCAAGACTTCTCCCATAGTAATGAAATCGTATTTTTCGGCATAGTTATAATCTGCAATATCAGAAAGAATGAAGGTGACATTATCGTTTTCAATCATCTTTCTAGCAATATCAATTGAACTCTTACTTATATCAACCAAATCGTATTTAGCTTTATTCCCAACAATTTCTAAAGCTTCTGAAATATACAAACCATGTCCACCACCAACTTCAAGATAGCTTCCTATGTTGTTTTTGTTCTCTTGGATTATTCTATTGAAAAATAAGAGTATATGATAATGATGTCTCCACAAAAACTGCGATAAGAGCAGCCCATGCATATAATATTCCATTACTTCAGGATTGTTATAAACCCTTTTGTTTACTTCAACAAACCATTTGTTTGAATACTCACCAGAATGAATAAATTGAATTGATTCGTAATTTACATCAGCCAACATTTGTAAATAGCAATCAATAGCATAATCCATAGTTTTGCTCTGAGCCATCAAGAGCGCATCGTATTTTAGTAAAAATTGATTCGCACGGATGAAATACTCATTATCTGATTTTCTGATATTATTTTTAAGTTTCTTAGCATGCAAAAGGTTAAGTGAACTTATGCGCTCTACGATGTATTCGAGTTGGGTAGACATTTTGTAGGGTTTTGTTAGGAGGTAGTTTTAAATCAATGGGACAAATTCAGCAACGAAGGACCTAATATGATGAGATTATACTGGTTTCAGATTATTGTGAATTGAAGTCTTGTCTCCCAAAGGTTTTTACGTTAACTTCCCATGAATACAATCTGCCATTTCCCCAATATTATCCCAACTCTGAATTTCTTTTGAAGTAAAACGTATTTTAAAGTTTTTTTCAATTGCCACAACTAATTGAATATGTGCCAACGAATCCCATTCTTCAATATCATTGGCTGTGGTCAGATTATTCAAAACAATATTTTCATTATCGAGAATATCAATGAAAACTTCATTTACCCGTTTCAAAACTTCATTTTTTTCCATTATTCTAGTATTTATCTTTTATTTATGAAACAATCTTTCATTTTATACTTAACAACATTCAATATCCAAAAGTTTTCTGATTTTTCAAATCCAAGGTTCTTGTAATGCTCACTAAGCATTTCATTTTTTGCAGTTGGAATGTATTCTCCCTTTAAATAATTGTACCCACTCTCTTTGGTGAAACCTGCAATAGTGTTCAATGCGAAATGTTCCAGTCCACGTTTTAATATGCGACAACTCATGAACCAGCTACTAATAAATAAAGTATCAGTTTTTTCTTTTTGTAAAATAATCACACAAACTAATCCGTTATCCCCAAATTTATCTTCTAAAGTAAAAGTAAAAGTAAAATAATCTTTCGATTTAGAAATTGATTCAATTTCAGATTCGGTATAGCGAACCGTTCTCAAGTTAAATTGATTTGACCGTTGCGAGAGTTGCACCACCCGTGGGGTATTGAATCTATTAAAAGGTTCAACATTTGAAAGCATTTGCAAACTCTTCAGGAAATCATCCTGATTTGGATAACTTTGTAAAACATTAGTTCGATGTGCATCTATTTGATACAACTTTGTTCTTTCACTATCTTCATTTGATGCAGAGACAGTTTCGAAAAGGTTAAGAGAGTATAGATACTCCAGATAGTCAGCAGGGTCTTCGGGTAATTCGGGCACACAAATTTCAGGGAAGCTCTCCCTAACCATTGCTCTTTCAAAAGGGCTGTCATCAAAAAACACCATAGAATCGAACCCGATTTTCAGAATGCTTTGAATGTTGTATATATTATCCGCTTTGTTTTCCCAATTGGCGACAAAAATGGCAATATCCTCTAAGCGTATGACCATATCAGGATGTTTCTCGAAAGGTTCTTTTGCAACAGACTCGGTGTTTTTGCTGCAGATTACAAGAATAATGCCTCTGTTTTTAAGCTTTTTAATCCAATATTGAAATTCAGTAAAAGCTTTTCCAATGCCAAGATTCCCAAGTTGGATATTTTCTATCCCATCTTCAGCTATGATTCCACCCCAAAGGGTGTTGTCCAAATCCAAAATCAAACATTTTTTAAAATTTCCTAGAAGGGCACTGATCAAATTTATCGTTTTTGAAGCTAATTCTGGTAAAACATCAAAGCTCAGCACCATATCGGTATTGATATAAATACTTGTTTGTGAAAAGAAAGCTTTTCCAAGCTGGTTTTGAATTGAGGAAATATCACACAAATACAAATTGGATGTATTTGAAGCATAAAGCATTAATTCATAGTTGAGCTTACGTAGCTGAAACAAAAAAGAAGAGGTAGTTTTATTAGCATGATTTCCAAAGATAGCATCATCAATTTCGGTATAATTATAGATGATAATCTTAGCCGATAAATTATGAATCAGCATGCTGTAGATGTTATTAATTGATTCTAATTCAACATCTGCCAATGTAGACTGCAGTTTGCTTTGAAGTTTGTTGTATTTGCCAAGCATTTTATGGGATGATTGAAAAACAATCACCATTTCTGGTTTAAATTTATACAAGTCTGAAGTGGAATCGAAAACCTGAGGTTCAATCTGATTGAAGCCAGCTTCCCAAATATTCAAATCAAGACCCTTCTCATAAGCTATGCCCTGTAATGCTTGTGTTAGAAATTGAGTAGAACTATCGCCTAAAACAGCTATTTTAACTGTCTTTAGATCTTGGAAATCTGTTTTTTTATTCTTTTTTAATTGAAAAAAATCTTTCACTTAGCTTGTTTGCTTTTAGAGTGTCAAAATTAGTAATAAATATTATTGATATGAAGTTTAATATTGCTTTGCTTGTTGAGAATAAAAGAATTTTTTCGGTTTTTAATTCTGCTCAAGCGTTTTATGTATTTTTGTCTTCTCTAATTTTCTATTAATCAGTCTTAATGATTCTTAACTACGATAAAAAGTTTATGATTTTCCTGCCCTGGAAAACAGCTGGTTCTACTATGTTTATTCGCATGGCTCATTATAATCAAAGCCCTTATAGTCGATTTTTTTATTTCAATTCGTATTTAAAAAGAATAGTTCATCAGCATATTACGGTTGCCGATTTTAAAGCGATGCATGAAAATACTCTTGACCTTCAAAAAATAGCCTTTATTCGAAATCCTTATGATAGAGTTTATTCGGGCTTTTTTCAGATTCAGAAAGACATTAAGCAACAACCGCTAATGCCTTTTCCTGAACCGTGGATTAAGAATCATGTATTGAAACAATTGTCGATTAATGAAGGTAAATTAGTAAGGGCTCATTATGACTTTAATAAGTGGGTAGCTTTACTTGAGCCCGAAGAAATATTTGATATTGGATGCAACTCAAGTTTACCGCTACATCCGGCCCATTACTGGACTCATGACCATGAAAATAAGTTTGTCCAATTTATTGGGAAGGTGGAAGCTTTTGAAAATGATTTTGCTAAGATGCTCCAATTTCTTCAGATTTCTGAACACAACAATTTCGAAAACGACAATGTAGAGTTATTTCCTGATAATAAAGCCGATTCAGATTATAAATATATCGAAAGAATGTCGAAGGATTCGATTGATAAGATCAATTATCTTTTTGAAAAGGACTTTAAGCTTTTTGGGTATAAGACTTGCTAAGAGTTTTATATTTGGATTTATATCACCCATAAATAGATGCTCTTATAAAAACTCATATGTGTCAGAACATATTAAAATTCAGACGAATTAATGATATATATTTCTGGCTATCAAAATAAATATTATAAATTATCACCCAACAGCAGTTCGTTTTTTTTTGTAATATAGATGACTGAGCAGATTTAGGAGCAGTTTTGCCGTTTTCGAACTGCTCTTATCTTGTTTTGAGTATTGTTTACAATATGCTTATCGGAATGTCTAAAGTTCATATCTGACCTTCGAGATTTTTCAGAGCAATAAACATCCTTGTTCAAATGAGAAAAAGTTTTTCGTTTCGCTGAGTTTGTTAAAGTAAATATATAACACAATGTTTTAAAATTGAGCTTGTTGGGACTTGTTGCAAAGCAAAAGTTAAATACAACAAAATAAATAGTTCATTGTATGAAATTCAAACAACCCCTCTTTTTTTTACATATAGAGGTGATTTGCCTTTGCGAAAAATTGATGAATTTATTTCTGCTAAAAGAAGAAGATTCTAAAAAGTTTGACTTAATAACAAAATGGTTGATAGCATCATGATATTTTAATTTCCTTTTCGATATTCTTCAAATTTACAGTATTGACCTTGAAGATATGCTGAACGATACAAGTCGGTTCATCAATAAATATTATATTTGTTGCCAATTATTATAAGCAGAAAGAAAAATTAAATGATAAGTAGAATATTATTGATTGATACTGATGTGTTTGAAGATGAAAATATTCCGCAGCATTACAGTCATCATCCAATTGGGCTATTATACCTCATTTCTTCGGTTAAGGAAGTTTTCCCAGAGCTAGACTTTAAGGTTTTTCATACTTCTACAAGCGAAAACCCGATACAGCAAGCAGAAGCACTGATTCAATCTTTTAATCCGGACTTGGTAGGGCTAAGAGCACTATCAATTGCAAAGGAATCATTTATGGCAATTGCTGAAAAAGTCAGAGAACTTAAGCCTGGAATTCCAGTAATAGGGGGGGGGGCATATCCTTCAACTTCTTACGAAGAAATTTTGTTAAGTGGTTTGGTTGATGTTGCTGTGATTGGTGAAGGGGAAGAAACTTTTGTTGAGTTAATCCGGCATTTTTTGATATTTACAGACATTCCTTTAAATTTAAAAGGGACAGCGGTGATTGAAGAAGGAAAAGTTAAAGTAAATCCAGTGCGTCTTGCTATTCAAAATATTGATACTATTCCTTTTCCTGCTTACGATTATATAAATTTGAATGATTATGTAGGTATAAAGAATCACGCCATGCAAGATGCGTCAACATCTGCCTTTATTTTAGGTTCGCGTGGGTGTCCTTATGGCTGTTTCTATTGCCATCAGCTATTTGGGAAAAGAATAAGACGTCGTTCGGCCGAAAATGTTGTCGCTGAAATGCGCGAACATATTGAAAAGCGTAGAATATTCGATTTTGTTTTTTTGGATGATATCTTCAATGTTCCTATGCCTGAGGCAAAGAATCTTCTGATGATGATAATTGAAACATTACCTCCGGTTCATATCAATTTTCCTAACGGTTTGAGGGCTGATTTTATCGATGATGAAATGCTAGATTTATTTGAAAGAGCAGGAACCGTTGAGATGGCCTTAGCTGTTGAAACTGTTGTTCCACGCTTGCAAAAACTTGTGGGGAAAAACCTCGATATTCAAAAAGCAGGGAAAGCAATTTCTGCTGCATCAAAGCGTTTTATCACGCGTGTATTTTATATTATTGGTTTCCCAACTGAAACCTATGAGGAGGCGTTGGAAACAATCAACTTTGCAGCCTCATTTGAATATGTTGCTCAGCCAATTTTAAGTGTATTGCGCTTATATAATAATTCGAAGTTATTTAATTTGCTTCAACCTACTCCCGAGCAGATTATAGCCATATCAGAACAAGAAAAAAAGGTCATACATTTACGAATGTTTGATGAAACAAAGTTTTATGGGGATTTTTTCTCTGACGAAAAGGTCCCATTGAAAAGTAAAGACTTAAAAGAATTACTTTATTATTGGATGAGCAATGTAGTTGTTTATCCTGACCGCATAAGAAAAAGCCACTCGGTTGTAGAAAAACATTTGAATAAAGAGCAGATATTAGGATTCTACAAAGATGTTTTTGATCGAGCTAAGTTCAATGAACGCGATCTGAAACAGTTACTTAAGTCATAGCTAATAGTGGTTTAATAAGCAAGCGAAATGTCACAAGCCCCAACCCATACAGGAGGAAATCCCCAACGATATATCAAGAGTTTGAAATTTAAGTCTTGATACTTTGAAAATCAGTAAATATGGTTTATAGCACAGTAGTATTCATTTTTGCTTTCCTTCCTCTCATTTTAGCCGGATATTATCTTTTGCCAAAAGTATGGGCTAAAAACTTGTTTTTATTTTTTATTAGTCTTTTATTTTATTTCTGGGGAGGGGGTAAGTTTGTTATTCTATTACTTTTTGTAGGATTTGCATCATGGTTTTTCTCTTTACTTATTGCTAAAACTAGATTTAAAAGGCTTTTTCTCATTATATCCATTTTAGCATTTGTCAGTATTTTAGTATATAACAAGTATCTTGGATTTATTATCGATAATCTTATTTATGTTGGAGTAAGCGGACTCCCAAGCATAAAAACCTTAACAACTTTAGGTGTTTCATTCTTTACTTTTCAGGCGATTTCATATAATATTGATGTTTATCGAAAGAACAATCGATTTGAGAGAAACCCCGCTTATGTTATGCTCTATATAGCGATGTTCCCTCAATTAATCTCCGGGCCACGAGTGCGATACCCGCAACTTGAACAACAGTTAAAAAAAAGGAATTTTAATTTTTTACAGTTCGCAGAAGGCATAAGAAGGTTTATCATCGGTTTAGGGAAAAAGGTGCTAATTGCTAATCAATTAAGTTATTTAGTAGCAAGAATTATTGATGACGATTTAATAGTAATAAGCCCATTGGTTGCATGGGTTGGTATGATTACTTTTGCAATTCAGATATATTTCGATTTTAGTGGTTATACAGATATGGCAATTGGAATAGGAAAAATGATTGGGTTCGATTTACCAGAGAACTTTAACTTTCCCTACATTAGTCGCTCGATAACTGAGTCGTGGCGGCGTTGGCATATGACTTTAGCCACATGGATAAAAGATTACATCTTTAGTCCACTGGCAATGCGCCTCCGTTATTGGGGAAAAGCAGGAGTATTCATTTCCCTAGTTGTTACATTTATTATTTGCGGTTTGTGGCATGGACCCACATGGAATTTTATTGTTTGGGGTACAATACAGGGACTTTTTCTCGGAATAGAAAATCTTTTCTTACTTAGATTTCTTAAACGAATAAGCTGGCTTGCTTTGTTTTATGCGCTTTTTGTTAACATATCAGGGATGGTATTGTTTAGGACTTTGGATATTAATCATGCACTTCGGTTATATTCCACCATGTTCAGCCCTGCGATTAATGGAGCCCTTGGGTTGAATGCCTTCTTTACAACTGAACATAGCATTATTCTTTTTGTAGGAATATTCTTCAGCATTCCATTTTCGCTTCCAGCAAAATTTAAAACCGGAAAAACAGGTGAAATAGTCAAAGTTATAAGTGCTATTTTGCTTATGGTTATTTTTCTGCTTTCAGTAATGAAAATTGTTACCGAAACTTATAATCCATTTATCTACTTTAAATTTTAGTGACTCCATTAATTCAATTACCAACAAAGAAACAGTATGCTTAAAAAAAGATTAAACCCTGTTTACCTGATTTTTCTGCTGTTCCCCATCGTTTATGGTTTGCTTTGGAACCATAAAACAGTTGCTCCTTCAATTGATGATAAATTAAATGATTATTTCTATTTTTCTGCTAAAGCCTCAAATGCAGCTACATTGTGTTTGATAGCAGGTAAAGATACTTTGAATAAATGGGAACTTAATTCAAAAGGATTTAAAATCTTGCAGTTTGTCGGACACGTGAATGATAGCAACGGACTTAAAATTACGGTAAGCAACCTTCATTATAATGACACCATTACCCTTTTGGGATTTAATTTGTTTCGCAATCAAAAACTTTATTCCATAACTGAAGGTTCAGCAAAATGCATGGGCATTGAAAATGCAACTCAATTTGGGGGAAATACTATGCTTAATGCTATTGTTGAACAAAGTAATAAACCTGTAACCATTGAATTAAAGCCCTCTTCCAATTGGGAAACAAATGACAATAGTCATCAACTTCGTTTTATATCAATTTTGATTTTCACTTTTGGTTTTCTTTTGATTATCGTATTTGCCCCACCTCTAAGGTATTTTATTGTCTCTTTGTTGATTTCGCTCTTAATAATGATAACAAGTTATTTGGCTGATTTAAACCCAATAGACAGGGTAAGTGTGTCGGATGATTCGCAATTAAAAGGAGCAGAGATTTATTATAGCAACAGTCCTTTCTTCAATCCTTATAAAAGATTTTCTTCAGGTGGAGATACAAGTGAATTTAAAATTCCTTTAAATCTTGAAATTGATAATTTCATCAGATGTGATGTTGATGGAAGTATGAGGGAGCTTAAAGACTTTAAGATTAAGATAAAAGCAGGGATATATAGTTCGGCGTTAAATATTAATTCATTACCTCAACTTGGTCTGGTTCTGAATGATGTGGTATTAAGAGGGGAAACCTATTATATTACAGGCGATGATCCATTCTTTGGACTTACTTCAACTTATTTTATTCATCATATCAATTACTTATTGTTTTTAAAGCATAATCTTTTCCTTTTTATCGCCCTTTTTGCCTTTCTAATCCTTGTGATTATGCATCCTTTTATGGGAAACCTGAAGCGGATATTAAAGAATGTCCGGTTTAGATTTGCACATCTCACTATTCTTTTGATTCCTCTTAGTTATTTTTTCATCACGCATACTTGGATTCCGGAAAAGGCTTCCAACTGTTCCGATCAGATATATTTTTCAGCCCACACATCCAAACCATCCGTTATTAGTCTCTTCAATGGAAAGGATTCTCTTACTTCATGGGCATTAAATTCACAGGGATACAAATATCTTCCTTTTACTGGACCTATAAATCTAAGCGCTTCATTATATCTTAAAATAGAAAACCTTTCTGAAAGAGATACGTTTTCATTACTTTCAATAAATCTTTTCCATGATGATAATGTTTACTCTTTATTCGATAAAAATGAAAATGTTTGTACTATAAAGAATGCTGTTTTATCTGATAAATCGGACGAAATTAATGCAATTGTACAACAAACAAATGAACCGCTTATTGTAAATTTGTTACCCTTTTCTGTGCTTAAAAAAGATTCTCCCAAACATGTTGTATATATAATTATCATTTTCATTTTGATAGGTACATATATTTTGGTGTTAATATTATCTCCTCGCGCAGTTTATATTATCAGCACAAGTCTCCTTGCCTCAGCACTTATGTTTTTCTATTTTTGGGTATGTAATGATATGCAATATCAAGTCACTATAAGCACAAAATCCAAGCTAGACAGGGTTGACTTCTTTTATAACAACAATCCAGTCTTCTCATCAAAGAATGATATTATTGTTGAGGAAAGAAATGATTATTTTAAATCACAGGTTGATTTAGAAGTATTTAATTTCTTGCGATGTGATGTTGATGAAAAAACCAAAGAACTAAGCGACTTTCAAATATGCACCAAAACAGGCATTCTTAGGAATAGTTGGGACTATAGCAGCCTTGCTTCAGATAGAATTTTGATGAATGACATGATAAGAAACGGTGGAAAATTTTATATTTGTGGCAGTGACCCATATTTTGCATTAACTTCATCCTTTCAAATTCAATCTATACGATGGATAAGCCTTTTAAGACAAAACATATTCTTCTTGCTTACAATCTTCTTATTTCTAATTCTGATTTCTGCACACAAATTGGCAGAAAAGCATAATCTAGTTACTTTCTTTTTTGTTATTGCCTTCCTTGTTATCATATCTTTTGCATTAATAGTGCGTTTGTTTAATTCAGATAGGATTACACTTAAATCTGAAATGAGGAATTCTAATCCAATACCTGTTTTTCAGCTTGATTCTTCAGAAATTTTCATACAAAAACTGGATGATTATCTTAAAGACCAGCTCCCAGGAAGGAACAATCTGGTTATTATGAACAATCTTGTGGAATATTCTATCTTCAGAGAATTAATTAATAATCCAATAGTTCATTTTGGCAAAGATGGTTGGTTATACTTTATTGGTGGTGCGGCAAAGGAAAATTACGAAAACCGTTATCCGCTTTCCCCTCAGGAATTGAAGAAGATGAAGGAGGTTCTTATTGCTCGTCGTGATTGGCTTCATAAAAGAGGAATACATTTCTATGTTATTTTCCCTCCCTTGACTCATTTTATTTATGAAGAAAATATTGGCCCTCGTATGTGGCGTTATAATCAAAAATCAAAAATCGATCAATTACTCGAATATTTAAAACTAAATTCTAATCTCGATGTCATTGATATTTATAATCCTCTCATGGAAGAAAAGAAAAAAGGTAAGATGCAGCTTTATTTTAAGGATAATTGTCACTGGAGCTACAAAGGGGGATATGTTGCCTATGATGCAGTGATAAAATACATTAAAAATGACTTTCAGAATGTAGGCAATCCTATTGATTATAATGAAATTATTTGGACCGAGCTTAAAGGATATACTCCTGATCTGATGCGCCTCCTTGCTATTGACAAATATTTTTCTTTTCATGAATGCTTTCCTGTGTTCAAGTACAAGATTCCAACTGATACTATTTATCCTGTTTATTATGGTGTTGGTTCGCCAATACGGCCCTTTTGTTTAAATACGAAAAGGGATGATCGTCCATCAATGCTGATGTATGGGGACTCTTATTCGGCTTGTATTTTGTCGTTTCTTAATAATAATTTTGACCGTACCATCTTTGTGGGGACTCATTTTTTCTATCCATCAATTATTGAAAAAGAAAAACCAGACATTGTGATACAGGAAATGGCAGATGGAACCATATACGACCTACTTTTGCAGAATCCTCCTTTACCGGAAATGAATGACAGCATGAAAATACAAAATTATTCAAAGAATAAAAAACTGAAATTTTAATATGAGCTCCTACAAACTCTTCGAAAAGGCAACTGTTGGCAATTTTAATGAAGAAGCCTATCTTGGGGCCAACCCTGATGTTTTTATTGCCGTAAAAGAAGGCAAATTTGAGTCAGGACGAAGTCATTTCGATATTTTTGGAAAGGATGAAAGCAGATATCTGCGTATACCTTGTTTGAGTATTGTCGATACTAAGAAAAACAAACTCCAACGGATTAAACCATTGTTGCGAAACGATATGACTTATATTGACCGTGACGATTATATTTTCGATTTTCTAACCGAAGAGCTTCGTTCACAATATAATATCATCGACACTTATGCCGTAAGTAGCAATGGATATGATGATGTAGTGCTGAAACTCATAGCTGATAACAAAGATGATTTGGTTTTAGACTGTGGTGCAGGATGGAGGCTCGAATATTTCGACAATGTTGTGAATTTCGAAATAGTAGATTACGATACAACCGACGTGCTTGGGGTGGGCGAAAAGTTACCATTCATCGACAATTCATTTGATGCCGTGCTTTCTCTCTCGGTGCTCGAACATGTTAAAGATCCCTTCCAATGTGCAAGTGAAATAGCCAGAGTGTTGAAGCCTGGTGGGACATTGATTTGTAGTGTCCCTTTTCTTCAGCCTTTTCATGGCTATCCACATCATTATTACAACATGACCTCAAAAGGACTTGAGAATTTGTTTTCTGAAAAACTTGAGATTGATAAAGTTGAGGTGTATCAGAGCACTTCACCTATTTGGTCGCTAAGCTGGATATTGCAAAGTTGGGCGAATGGTCTGGAGGGAAAGACTAAGGAGGACTTTTTAAACCTGAAAGTCTCCGATTTTCTCCAAAGTGGAGGCACTTATCTAGGTGAAAACTTTGTTGTTGAGTTGTCCGCAGAAAAAAATCGCGAACTTGCCAGTGCAAACGTGCTCATTGCACACAAAAAATTATAATTAATCTATACAATATCAAAAATAACATTCAATATGGACAAAAGAAGAAAAGGAAAGCTCATAAAGTTATTTGAATATGTGAAAAAAGGGAGCAAAGGTTTCAATGTCGATTCGGTAAAACCTCACTTAGATATCTTTATTGATTATGGATCAAAATGTAAAACCATAACAGAGTTTGGTGTCGAAACAGGCTGTTCAACTGTTGCATTTCTTATCTCGGGTGTCAAAAAAATGTATTCTTATGATGTAATTGTGACTCCAAATGCACGTTTAGTTAAGGATGCGGCCGATGAAGATGGAGTTTATTTTAAGTTGTACGAGAAGGATAATCTAAAAGTAAATATAAAAAAAACCGATCTTTTGTTTATCGATACCGATCATTGGTATGGGCAAATAAAAGCCGAGCTAACGCATCATCATCAAAGGGTAAATAAATGGATAATGATGCACGATACTGAGACCTTTGGCCTGATAAATCCTTTCGATGGGCGCCCCGGAATGAAAGCTGCGATATATGAATTCCTCGAAGAGCATCCCGAATGGCAAATTAAAGAGCATTTCGTAATAGGACATGGCTTAACCGTGCTCGAAAGAACCGATAAAGCAAAACGCAAATGGTTTTGGTTCCGAGGAAAAGATTTCTCAATTTTTTAAATTTGACAAATCTAAACCTCTGATAACTCGAAATTAGGCATTTAGCTGTTTAGCTGTTTAGCTTTTTAGCTGTTTAGCTGTTTAGCTTTTTAGCTGTTTAGTAGTTTAGACATTTAGGAAGAAAAAGACTCAAGACCCAAATTTCAAATTCCAAGACCCAAGGGGGTAAACCGCTAATTTGAAACGGTATCGCAAGGAGGGAGGCTGTATATTTGAAACGTCATTGCGAGGAACTAACCTGCCTAACAGGCAGGGAAGGACGAAGCAATCTCAAGCTAAAAAGCTGTTTAAACGTTTAGCAAGGGAAAAATAGATCACAAATTTCACTCTACCCCCAAAAAATAATTTTTTTGAGCCTTAAAAAACTCCGTTAAAATCTCGTTAAACCTTACAGCGGTTTTCAGCAGCATCATTTCGTGAAAGCCTCATCAATAAAACAACCTAAAAATCCCTCATCTCATTTTTCAAAAATCAATGCTAAATTAACACTATTTTAAGCCGTTTTTACCCCCTAAATACTGTTAATAATATCTTAAATTCACCTCGATAATTTAACATTAATTATTTGGAGAACAGGCCCTACTGCATTATATTTGCACCTAATTATTATTGTGTAATTCAGCCTTCGTTTTTTGATATACTAAATTGTCCTTTGTTTTTTGTGTTTCGTTTTTTAATCCTAAAAAATATTCATTTGAGATGACTTTGTTTGTTTATATATCGCCCCTTAATTTCCCCGACAATACCCATTGCCCCAATATTCCTATGTCTGAAAACAATCTGTCAGGCCTGTGTCAGAAAAATCCTTTCGATTTCAGTTTTTTATCCTATTATTTTGCTTCCGATGTCAATAATTCTAATAATTTAAACATTGATTCTATTATTTTGGACACTCAATCTAATAATATGTCAACTCTGACTAATAATATGTCAATTCAATCTAATAATATGTCAATTCTGACTAATAATATGTCAATTCAATCTAATAATATGTCAATTGCAACTAATAATTTGTCATCAGTAAATGGTTTTTTTTCCATTGAAGATGGTTATTCTTCCATTCAATATGGTTTTACTTCTATTGAATATGGTTTTACTTCCATTGAATATGGTTTTACTTCCATTCAATATAATATAGTTTCTACTCTAACATGTATTAATACGGGTTCATCTACTTTTTCTTCTGCTAATGTTAATCTTACTTATTTTTCAAATCACAATTAAACCAAAAACACCAATAAGCAATTAGTAAATTAAAATTCATCAAAATCAATTATTCAAAAATCTAAAAATAATTATTATGCTTGCTACTTATCAACAACATTTTTTAATGCTCCTACGGGCACAAGCTTTCTGTGTTAAATACAATATTCCATTATCATTACTTCAGGAATATCCTCAACTCATTGTAGCTTTTAATCTTATTCTGAATAAAATTCAAGCTGCAAAATCCATCAACGAAACCGACATTACCCACTTTGCAACCAACAAAGAAATTCTTCAAAAAGTAATGTTCGATTTGGTATATAAATATCAACGTCGTGCTCGTGTATTTGCTCGCAACATACCCGACAACAATCTTTATGCATCCCTCAAGCATCCAATTTCATACATTTCAAATAATGCAGATGATGTAGTTGCCGACAAATCAGAAGAAATCAAAAATATCATGAAAAACAATCTCTTGAAACTTTTGAACATCGAAAATTCTATGATTTTAGAAATGGAAGCGGCCATCACAGCCTATCGCGCTGAACTACTAAGCCCAAAAATAGCAATAGAAGCACGCAAATCATTAGGGACCGACCCCATTCCTGATTTGTTAAAAGAAGCTGACCTCTATAAAATTGATATCGACGACCTTGTTCATTCTTATTTACCAGATAATGCACAAGAATGGGATGACACAACTATAATTGGGAAACCTACTGGTGTTCGCCACCAGTCAGCTATATTACATATTACCGATGCCCTAACGGGTGTAGTATTAGCAAATGCAACATGCACAGCAACTAATGGCATTGATACTTTTGTTGAAAAAAGCTCAAGAAGTGGTTGGGTACGGTTCTATAATCTCGAAACTGATAATTACACTTTCACCCTTGAACGCAAATCAAATATCACTGTTACTTTAACCAATATAGGGGTAGATGATATTAAGCTTGTTAAACTCGAAGTTAAACTGCAAAAAATACAACCTTCTACTCCACCTACTGAATAATTCTGATTCATATATCAATTTATTTTAACATAAAAGGCTTGCCAATGGCAAGCCTTTTT
>CAIXTV010000307.1 GCA_903922465.1 uncultured bacterium | reverse complement strand
TCAAGCTTCTACCCGCCGCACCACATGACCATGGGTGAGGGCGGAGCGGTCTACACCAGCGATCCGCTGCTGAAACGGCTTGTTGAGTCATTCCGTGACTGGGGTCGCGATTGCTGGTGTCCTTCAGGAAAAGACAATACCTGCTCGAACCGCTTTGGTCAGCAGTTCGGTGAATTGCCCTATGGCTATGACCACAAATATGTCTACTCGCATTTTGGCTACAATCTCAAAGTAACCGATATGCAGGCAGCAATCGGTTGTGCACAATTGCTAAAATTGCCCGGATTTATCGAAGCCCGGAAAAAGAACTGGAAACTCCTGCGTGACGGACTTGCATCGCTTGAAGAATATTTCATCCTGCCTGAAGCGACCGAAAACTCAGATCCCTCCTGGTTTGGCTTTCTGCTCACCGTAAAAGAAGGAGCTGGCTTTACGCGCGATCAGATCGTCCATAAACTTGAGTCAAAAGGGATCCAGACGCGTATGCTCTTTGCCGGTAACCTCATCAAACACCCCTGTTTTGACGAGATGCGTCGTGAAGGGAAAGGCTACCGGGTGGTTGGTGATCTGGCAACAACTGATCGGATTATGAACAATACATTTTGGGTTGGCGTCTATCCGGGGATGACGGAAGAGATGTTGTGGTATATGGTAGAAACAATAAAAAGCGTCACCAGCAAAGCATTAACTGAATGACGCGTTCTGAATAAGACGCTATTATTATTGCTTTTCAGGGGCAAAACTAATGGTTTTATATGATTGAACTGAAAAAAACTAAGTTAACTGGTTGTTTTGAAATGCAGCCAAAAGTCTTTAGTGATTCGAGAGGAAGTTTCGTTAAAGTATTTCACGAGAAAACGTATGCTGATAATGGGTTGGAAACTAATTTTACTGAAGAGTACTACTCGGTATCTAAAAAGAATGTAATTCGTGGTATGCATTTTCAGGTTCCGCCTATGGATCACGTTAAGGTTGTGTATTGTGTAGAAGGTTCCGTCATGGACGTTATCGTTGACTTGCGATCAGGCTCACCCACTTACGGTCAAAGCGCAATAATAGAACTAAGTGCCTCAAAAGCAAATAGTCTCTATATCCCGAAAGGTATGGCCCATGGATTTTGTTCAATAAGTGATCAGGCTATTATGGTATACAAAGTCAGCACGATGTATGCCCCTAATCATGATGCAGGTATTCACTGGAACTCTGTAGGGGTTCAATGGCCAATTGGCGACCCAATAATATCAGCTCGAGATCATTCATTCCTAACTTTTCAAGACTTCGTTAGCCCATTTTATTTATGAGTAAAGAAGTCTCATCAATGAGAGTTAAGAGGAAAGCGCTGGTTTCTGGTGCAACCGGTTTTGTTGGGAGCCATCTTGTGCGTCGACTGGTACAATCTGGTTGGGAGGTTCACATCGTGATTCGTGAAAATTCAACATTACCATCAGCACAAGAGTTCAATAAAGTAATTGTGCATACCATAGATGGTAGTATTGAGTGCTTGGTCGCTTGCGTTGGAAAATCAAAGCCAGATGTTGTGTTTCATTTAGCGTCACTATTTCTTGCACAACATGAAACCAAAGATATTGAATCTTTGATAGTAAGCAATGTACTGCTCGGCAACCAATTGCTGGAAGCGATGAAAGTCAATCAAGTTTCTCACATTGTAAATACGGGGACATCTTGGCAACACTACAATAACGAAGATTACAATCCAGTCTGCCTATATGCGGCAACAAAGCAAGCATTCGAAGCTATTTTGGAATACTACATACAGGCTTCTGGGTTTAAGGCAATCACTTTAAAACTTTTTGATACTTACGGGCCGGATGATTCGCGTCTAAAGTTATTTAATCTGTTGAATAACTCGGCGATAAGTGGAGAGCCATTGAACATGTCACCAGGTGAACAGTTGATCGATTTGGTACATATCGATGATGTGGTTGATGCCTACCTGATCGCAGCAAAGAGATTGCTTGAAGATAAAGTATCTAAACATGAGATATATGCAATATCATCTAGTAATCCAATTACGCTAAAAGAATTGGTTGAGTCCTATATATTAGTCATAGGCCAAAAGATTAACGTCAATTGGGGAGCTCGCCCATATCGCAATAGAGAAGTGATGAATACTTGGAGTAGTGGGGTATGTATGTCAGACTGGAAGCCTAAAATTTCATTAGAAAAAGGCATAGCTGATGCATTAGAAAAAAATTATGTCAATATTAATCATATAAGCTGTGGCTGATAAAATTTTTAGCTTATTAAAAATCTATTGAAAGGGAAAAGGATGCATATATATAAAAATACAATTGTAGATAATTTTAGATGATAATTACGGAGTTATGTGATGGGCAAGGGCTCGGCAACCAGTTATGGAGTTATGTATTCATAAGAACACTTGCCTTAGATAGAGGGTTAGAGTTTGGAATAATGAATCCTGAAAAATTCAAGGGAAAAAATTTTATAACTCTTGATTATGGTAAAAAAATTAATGAATGTGAGGAAGGTGATTTGCCAAATGGTATCGATAATTATTATATAGAAAAAGATATATGGTATGGAAAATACCAGTGTGATATAAGAGATTGCGATTATGGGCTTTTAACTATTAGCGATAACACCAAAATTGGTGGATATTTTCAGTCTGAAAAATTTATTGAACATAGAAAAAAAGAAATTATAAATTGGCTTCAAGTAAACCCTGAGTATGATTGTTATGAACTTGCTAATGAGAATATTTGTATACTTAATATTAGAGGTGGGGAATATAAAGGAGACAATGAATTGATACTCCCAAGAAAATACTGGATAGATGCAATCAATAATATGCGCAAGATTAATTCCCGATTAGAGTTCATAATTATTACTGATGATGTTAAATATGCAAAGAGGCTTCTGCCTGAGTACAAATCGTACCATTTTAATATAGGCAAAGATTATTCTATTGTTAAAAATGCAATGTATCTGATACTTTCAAATTCGAGTTTTGGATTTTTTCCTGCATGGACAAATGAAAAGGTAAAACACATAATAGCCCCAAAGTATTGGGCCCGCCATAATGTATCAGATGGTTTTTGGGCATGTGCATTCAATCTTTATGAAAACTGGATGTGGCAAGACCGTGAGGGCGGTATATTTACTTATGATCAGTGTGTTGGTGAGTATGAGTTATATAAACAACAAAAGGGAATAGCCTTGCTTTCTGCTAAGCCTAATATATTGAAAATGAATGCAATGGAATATATATGGTCTAGGATTCTAAGCAAAGCTCTGAAAATTAAACGCATGCTAATGGTGTAAAATTATTATGCAATCAAAAATAATTTCGGAAACATTTTTTATAATATCCAATTACAATACTGATCCTGAACAGTATCTAAAGTATTGTTCAGACTATCTGATATACGATCAGTCAACAGACTTGTCGTTGAAAGATAGACTGAAAGATAAGTATGAAAAAATATCATTTGTTGAAAATTCAGGGCATAGTATATCTAATTATTTTAGGTTTTTTATAGATAATTATGAGCGTCTTCCTGATTATATGCTTTTGGGAAAAGGGAATATGATTGGAAGGCATATTTCAAAAGAGTATTTTGACCGTGTATATGATAATAAATGCTTTACGGCATTGTATGATGCTCCCAAATATTTAGATAAACGTGGAGTTGCATATCACCTATATGATGGTGCGTTTTTGGAGATAAATAACGATTGGTATACATCAGCAAAACCATTTAAATATTTTAGAACTTATAACGAGTTGCTTTCTTTTGTATTTAAGAATCCAATTATTTCAAAGTGGCTTTTGTTTAGTCCAGGTGCTTGCTACATTGTTTCCAAGGAACAGGTATTAAAGTACCCTAAAGTATTTTATGAAAATCTGAAGTATTTGGTAAGTTATTCATATTTCCCATCAGAAGCATATCACGTTGAAAGGATGTTAACTGTTATTTTTAATTCAAATTATGAGATTAATCCTTATATGAGGGATTTAACGCTTTTTTCAAATAAAATCGATGAGTACCGGTTTGCTCATAAAGATAAATCATTAAAAAAGATTAATCGTATAATAATGACATTAATAAACCGATATAACAGATTCCTTCATTTATTAATGATAGATTCACATATATAAAAGCTGTAAATCTAAATTTAACATAACGTAATATGAAAAAAGCAGATACCCTTTTCGGAATTCTAGAAAACTTAAATCTCAACATCTCATCAAATCCACTGGGTACTGATAAGGGCGATTGCAAGACTTATATTAATGGGTTTTATGAAAAAGAATTTGGGCCGCGGAAATATAAAAAAAATAGGCTGCTTGAAGTTGGAGTTAGAACAGGTGCTTCTATAGCGCTGTGGGCGAATTATTTCAAAGATGCTGAATTGATTGGTGTAGATGTAGAAAATGTGGGGACGCCTTCAGGCCCCTTAAAGGAATATCTTGACTATTCATCAGTTAGTTATTTTTGCCAAGATGCTTATGCATCCAAGTTTGCTGATTCAATTGTTGGAAAATATTCTATTATGATTGATGACGGCCCACACAGTTTGTCTAGTCAGAAGCGCTTTATTCAACTATATCTCTCTAAGTTAGATGATGATGGAGTCTTAATAATTGAAGATGTGCAACGTGACTATAGAGACTCGTTTCAATTAATGAGAATGTTGCCTCGAACTGGATATCTTTTTGAAATACATGATTTTCGCTCAGTGAGTAAGTCATATGATGACTTTCTTTTTGTTGTGCGACACGACTCGATAGGTCGCGATCAAATATATAATAAAATATATTTGATCGCTAAATGCCTATTAAGTTGGATTGTCGTTTTGTTTAAAAGAATAAAAATTATTAAAACCTCAGCCATTTAATGGTATGACTTTGATTTGGAATTCAAAAAGTATAATCCGACTTAATGTGATAATAATCATTAAGACTAAAATGTGGTTTTAAGATTGTAGTTAAGTAAAAGCGAATTTAATTAGGTCGCCATGCTGGTTCATGAAGTTGAAAAGTACAGTATGCCTTTTATTTGCCTTCCCTATAAATTCTGCGTGAATTCAAATATAGTATGATTTAAATTTTTATGAAAGCTATAATAAAACCTCGTATTGATTTAGATAATCGCACTAAGCTTGATAAAGTTATTCCGTTATCAACCCCATTCATTATAAATGTTGACCCGTCAGACAAATGTAACTTCCAGTGCAAATTCTGCCCGACAGGCGACAGGGTGTTGATGCGTAACACCCCAGGTAGGAATTTCGGCACTATGAGCCTCGACTTGTTCAAAAAGATAGTGGATGATATTTGTGATTTCGAGCAGCCAATCAAGGTGCTCCGCCTGTACAAGGACGGTGAGCCTCTTTTGAATAAAAACTTCGGAGAGATGATCCGGTATGCTAAACTGAAAAAATGCTGCGACCGTGTCGACACAACAACGAACGCATCTCTTCTGACGCCAGAAAAAAGCTTGGAAATCATCGATGCTGGTCTGGACAGGATAAATATCTCCATTGAAGGCGTAGATGCGCATCAGTATCTCAATTTTTCAAAATTCAAGATTAACTTTGAAAAATTAGTGGAAAACATCCGGTTTTTCTATGAGCATCGGAAAAACTGTGAGATGATAGTCAAGATCAACGGGGATATTCTGAGCTTGGAAGAGAAGGATAAGTTTTATGCAATATTTGGGGATATCACTGACGGCATATACATAGAGAGCATCATGTCTTGCTGGCCTGAATTCGAATTGAATGATGTCCAGGTTAATACAGAGGTAGGTATTTATATGCAGGAAATCAAAGAAGTTCTGGCATGTCCTTATGTTTTTTACTCGTTTTCGATAAACGCTGATGGCTTTGCCAGTGCATGCTATCTTGATTGGGCCAGAAAACTGGTCATTGGCGATGTTGGCACCGAAAGCGTGAAAGAGATATGGAATGGCGATAAATTGCGTGATCTGCAAAAGATGTTTTTGAAAAAGGAACGGAAAACTCATTCAGTATGCGGTGAGTGTGGTCAACTGACGCATGGTATGCCCGATAATATTGATCAATATTCTGTGGAACTGCTGTCCAGGATATAAGGAATTTATATGATCAACTATAAGTTGGAATTGAAAAAAATTCTTGATTATCCGGTGAAACTCTATGACTTGAGCAGGCCGTTGGGTGGCTCCGGGGTAGTTCTTTACGGTGCGGGCAAAATGGGCAAAATGGCCGTGGATCTCATGCGGTCCGTCGGTATCATGCCCAAGTATATCGTCGACAGAAATGTAACAGGAGACATTGACGGCATTAATATCATCGCACCAAACAACATTCCTGATCAGGATAAGAAATCCGAAACCTTTGCGATTTGCATTGTTACGGCGCCAGTGCAACCTATAATCAAGTTATTGCATGGATTGGGATGTATCGATGTCAGACCGTTTTACGCATATTCTGAGATCGCTTTTCCACATATAATGCCCAATGGCTGGGAAATGTCGATCCTTGACAAGGTAGATCTGATGGAGGTTGAACAGGTACTGGAAGCGCTGACTCATGATGAACAGTCAGTTGTGGACTATCTTCGCATGTTGTGGTGGCGGCTGAGAAGGGTTGACATGACCTACCCGGGCTTTGCGGTGCTGGCTGATCAGAAATATTTTAAGGCTCCAAGTTTTCCCGCTTTAGGAATGGGGGAGGTATACGTCGATGGAGGTGCGCATTTTGGGATAATCATTCAGGATTTTCTCAGTGTTGCGTCGAGCGGATATAGGCAAATTCACGCATTTGAACCTGACTCCACCAATTTAAAGGTTCTTTACGACAACCTTCCAGAGGATCAAGTCCGGATCGCAGTGTATGACGAAGCTTTGTCTGACTGCATAGAAACGGTAAGATTTAACGATGGGCTGGGGTATGCTTCGAGTCGCAATGAGTCCGGCGCTCATGAGGTGAAAGCCACCACCCTCGACAGCATTCATAATCTTGAGCCAACTATCATCAAATTACATATCGAAGGGGATGAACTGAGAGCACTCAACGGAGCCACAGGGGTAATTCGTAACTACAGACCTATTCTCATGGTGTTGGCGGATCATAGCCGTGATGGCCTCTATAGGATACCGAAATTCCTCTACGAACTGAACAATTATCGACTCTATTTTAACCTGCACGACTATTGCGGCAATACATCAATCTTTTATGCCTATCCGAACCAAAGGTTAAATACAAATGCGTAAAAATTACGAATGCAATTTATCTACAGTCTTGAAGAAAGTCGAGGAACTACAGTCTGATTTCAGTGTCGTACAGGAGAAGATCACTACCGGTATTGCTCTGTTTGGTGCAGGCCAATTCGGCAGAGCCTCGCTTGAATATTTGAGAAAAAATAATTTCACGGTGATTTGCTTCATTGATAACGCTCCTGAAAAACAAGGTACTATTGTTGATGGTATACCTGTTGTGCCAACCGGTGACAGTTTGGTAACTTCAGCCGGAGTTATCCTGATAACGGCCAGGCATGCGGTGGGGCATATTCAGGCATCTCTACAGTACAATATGCCGAAGCTGTCTTTTGATGCATGGTTCTTGGTTGCGAATCTCCAGAAATATATAGATATGCGGGATCAGCTTTTTCCTGACTCACGCTCTAAGGAGTGTCTGGACGGTATAATGCTCACCATGCTGACCGGTGACGAAAACTGGTGCGCGTCGGTGATGGATGTTAATCAGTATTTCTGCCTGCCACAATTTGTAAACATTGGGACCGACGTATTCGTAGATGCCGGGGCTTACGTGGGTGACACCGTGGAAAAGTTCATTTGGGCCAACAATGGTGGTTTTAAGCATATTTACGCATTTGAACCCTGTGGCCTGCAAATAGCTGCATTGGAGCACCGCCGGGAACGGCTGATAAAGGAATGGGCGTTAAACGAGAATAATTTTACTATCATTAATGCGGGCTTGGGGCAAATGGACTCTTTTGCCAATATCAATATTGACAAAGGTCATCTGCTAGGCGCGAGCTTATCAATGAGTGATACCGGCGATTCTGCTGCAGATGTGAAAGTTCTTGCCTTAGACAATTATATTAACGGTAAGCCGGTAACTTTCATTAAAGCAGATATTGAAGGTATGGAAATGGCCATGCTAAGAGGTGCTATTAATACCATTAAGGCTAACAACCCTAAAATGGCTCTAAGTGTATATCATAAACCCGATGATCTGCTAGAGATTATACAGTTTGTAAGATCGGTCAATATGAAGTATACTTTCGCTTTACGGCACCACTCTCCACTTTTAATGGATACCACACTATATTGCTGGTTAGAGAAATAAATGTAGCATTCATATATTTAACCATAGCATTTAAATACTCAAGATTTGTATGGTTGTGTTTTTAAGTAAAAATACCTATTACGCATGAAGTATGAAAAATATTATTAAGGTTACCTTGTTTATTATTAATAGGTTAAGTGGAAAACAATGAAAACGCGTATACTATTCATTATACCACCATATTTTAATATTGATGATTTCTTGGCACCAAAAAATAATCACATAATACCTTCGTTTACTATTCCATATGGCATTTTGTCATTAGAGGCATATGTAAAAAAAAATGCACATAAAGAAGTTGAGTTTGATCTTTTAGATTTAAATATAGTTGCGTATAAAATTTGTTCTCAAATAAAGAATAATGAGGAATTTATAAGGCGTTTAGATGAAGCGCTTGGAGATAAAATAAATAATTTATATGATATTGTTGCCATCTCCGCCTTGTTTAATAGTAGTTATTATTATTTAAAGGAAATTATAAACTCTGTTAAAAAAAAATCACAAAATACTTTATGTGTTATAGGCGGAGGGTTGGCTTCTAATTTGTGGAAAGATATATTATTAGAGTTTAAATTGCTTGATGGTGTTT
The DNA here is from genome assembly GCA_903922465.1 of uncultured bacterium. Classification (GTDB taxonomy): domain Bacteria; phylum Bacteroidota; class Bacteroidia; order Bacteroidales; family CAIXTV01; genus CAIXTV01. Next base: position 11,676 of record CAIXTV010000307.1, on the reverse strand, counting down.
GCTTTGGTGAAGGAGAAATACCATTGCTTGATTTAATAAATTCAGATAATTATTTTTTTACATTGTCAAATCATAAATCATGGATAACAAAAGATTCTATCAGTAATATTCCTTCAGCGACGTATATCTCAAATCTTGATGATATCCCCATTTTTGACTATAAAATTCTAAATTTAGAAGACTATAATTCGAGATCACTTGATAAAACACATTGTAATGATATATATAAAAGGGAGCTTACTATTCATACTTCGAGAGGTTGCCCTTTTAATTGTGTTTTTTGTGCAAATTCTTCACTTCATGGCAAGAAAGTTCGCTATATGACCGAAAAAAGAGTCATTATGGAGGTTGATAGCATGATTCATAATCAAGGAATGAATGTGTTATTGATTGAAGATGATCATTTTATGGCAAATAAAAAAAGAGCTATAAATATATTAACAGAGTTGCAAAAAAAACACATTCGGATTGAATTTCCTAATGGAATTGCTGTTCATGCAATTGATGAAAAAATCAGTCAATTGCTAAAAATGTCGGGAGTTACAACTGTTCAGTTAGCAGTTGAGTCTTGTTCAGAGTTTGTTCTTAAGAAGATAATTGATAAACCACATAATGTATCCCAAATTCGAAAAGCGTCTCGTTTACTAAGAAGTAATGGTATTTTGGTTCATGCATTCATTGTCTTAGGTTTACCTGGTGAAATGGAAGGACATAGAAAAGAGTCTTTAGAAATCATTAAAGAGATAGGTTTTGACTGGGTTTATTTCTTTATAGCAGCGCCTATTGTAGGTAGTAGACTCTATGACCTATGTATTGATAACGACTATTTAATTGAAAAAGATTTCAAGAATCATATTGTTTCAAAGGGATCAATAAAAGCCCCGGGTGTTGATCCTGATCAAATAGCAAGTATTGCATATATCATGAATCTTGATGTTAATTTTATAAATAATAACAATATAGTAAACGGTGCCGAACTAAAGGCATTGCCATATTTTAAACATATAGTAAGAAAATATCCTGAACATGCTTTTGCCAATTATATGCTACATGTCACATTAAAAGCTATTGGAAAAAGTGATGATTCTGAAACTTATCTTAATAACTATATTAATATTATCCATAAAAATGATGAGTGGAATTCATATGCCACTATGTTTTGCTTGCCTAAAAATATTTCAAGTTCACAATTATTATAAATTCTACTGTTCCTGGTAAAGTTGATTAGATTAACAATTATGGTTTCTGATAGTAGAATTAAAGTACTGCACATAACTACTCATCTTGGTGGCGGAGTGGGTAAAGCTTTGTCCAGTATCGTTACTCATGAGCAGCAATTTAATCCTTCGCATGAGCATAAGATTTTACTTTTGGATGATCCGGAGAAGGATCAGTTTGTATCCATCTGCCGCAGTGGCGGTATCGAAGTGCTGTTAAAGAGCGAGTATTTTGATATTGATAGAGAGTTGACTAATGCAGACATCGTTGTACTTCATTGGTGGCATCATCCAGTCATGGCCTCATTTTTACACTCATTTCCAAAGTCTCCTATTCGACTTATTATATGGGCACATGTGAATGGATGCAATTACCCGTGTTTACCTTTTGGATTTGTCAATAAGCCACATAATTTCTTTTTTACATCACCATTTTCACTAGAAAATATTTATTGGAGTGAACAACAGCGTATAAGAGTTAAGAAAAAATCTTCTATAGTATTCGGTTTAGGAGAGCTTAAATTCTATTCTTCATTTAAAAAAACTTCTAATAAAAAGTTTGTAATTGGATATATTGGAACATTAAGTAGCAGTAAGTTGCATCCTGAATTTATTGAATATTGCTATGCAGTATTAAAAAAAGTACCTGATGCATATTTTATTATGGTAGGGGATATTAGTAGCAGTAATAACATTATAAATAAAGCGAAAATATATAATATCCAAGATAGGCTTCACTTTACTGGTTATTCAAATCATATTGTAAATGAATTATCACAATTTGATGTATTTGCTTATCCTTTAAATCCAAAACATTTCGGAACCACCGAAAATGTCTTGCTTGAAGCAATGGCCTTTGGTCTTCCGGTAGTTGTTCTTAATCATAATACTGAAAAATACATAATAAAAAATCACAAGCATGTTGGTTTTAAGGTTGATAGTATTGATCATTATGCCGAAAGCATAAAATATTTATATGATCATCCTGATGAAAGAAAGAGAATAGGCGCAAATGGAAGAGAGTTTGTAAGAAATAATTATACGTTTGAAAATAATGTCAAATTAATGCGTAATAAGATAAATAGTGTATATGAATTTAAAAAAAAGTGCTTTGAATTTAAAAGTGTATTTGGTGAAGAACCATATGAATGGTTCTTATCTTGCCTGGGTGAGGATTATGATTCATTTTCAGGTAGTATTAATGAAAAGCTAATATTGACAAACGATAAAAGAAAAATATTGGAAGAGAGAATTAAAGCATGTAGTCCTATTTTAAAAGAAAAAACAAAAAGTTCAATACAGCATTTTGCTGAAACATATCCTAATGATAAATATTTACAGTATTGGAAAAAATTGTTAATATAATAAATGAGAAAATTACTATTAAAGAGCATCTTGTAAGTGTTGCTATCCCTACTTATAATAGATTAGAGGGATTAAGACAAGCAATTGAATGCTTTTGTGAACAGACATATAGAAACATCGAAATTATTATTTCAGACAATTGTTCACAGCATGACCCTACAGAAATGGTCATGGAATATGTGAAAATGGATACCCGCATAAAATATTACCGCCAAAATGAAAATATTGGTATGACTTTAAATAGTGATTTTATATTAAAAAAATCTACAGGGAAATATTTTATTTTAGGCTCAGATGATGATTGGTGGGAAAGAGAATTTATATCTGAATTAGTGGCATTGTTATCAAAAAATGATAATGCAGTTTGCGCATTATCTGACTTCATAGAGGTCGATCAAAATAATAATAAAATTATATCTGGTTCAAGATTAGCCGAAACAAGAAAATTCTTTGGTTTTAAAATTCATCAATATCCAGAACATTACCCATTGCTTAAAGAATTTGAATCAGCGGATAAATCTGATCGGTTGAAAAAATTTATCATCCAAAAAGAATACGATGGTAAGGCAAACGTACATAGATCTCTTTGTGAAAGACAAGTATTTGTCGATAGTATTGAGAAATTATATCAGTTAGGACTTAAAGGTTGTTGGGCATTTGATCAATTATTAGCTTTTACAATTTTAACTAAAGGTCCACTTGTTGTTTCAAAAAATAAGTTATTTAAGTGTACTGTCGGTAATATTAAAAACTATACAGACAATAGATCAAGGATTGAATATTTAGAAGGATATGTAAAAATAGTAGAGGATTGTTATGAGTCGGCTTCAAAAAAAGAGCTTATAAATGAAATAAATAAAAGATATTTTGACAAAACTGTTGGTTTTTACCAAGAGTATTATAGTATTCTAAATAAATTCACAAAGGTCGCTATAATAAACAGGAATAAACTTTCAATGACGTCATTAAAAGATGTTTATTCATTTGTGCATAGTGGAGATCATTACAATGCCGCGCTCATTGCAAAAAAATACATAAATGACGTCAATGAGTCTTATGATTGTGATGTATTTGAAGTAATTAAAGCAATGGTATTTAGTAATTTTATAAAAAGTCCTGAATCGTCTTTAGTTTATGATATTATGCAATTAATAAAATATAAATGAATATTTAAAAATGTTGAAAATGCCTCGAGTAACTCTTGTTGCAATGGCAAGTGTTAATGTGTTTGCTACTGTTAGAGCATTGATGTATAGCTACCGAAACATCGAGTTTGGTAGAGTGTTGTTAGTGTCTCACAAAAAGCCCTGGTACTTGCCTAAAAAAATCGATTATGCATATACAACTAAATCAAAAGATATATATGAGTGGTGTTATAAGATACTATATGATTTATATAAATATATTGATACTGATTATGTAATATTAATTCATAGCGATGGATTTATTGTAAATTTTGAAAAATGGATAGATGATTTTTATAATTATGATTATATTGGAGCGCCATGGCCTATTCCGCAAGATAATTCATATCAAGATGCATCAGGAAAGCTTGTAAGAGTAGGGAATTCTGTATCATTAAGAAGTAAAAAAATTTTAGAATTGCCATCAAAACTTAACTTGCCATGGGAAAAAAGAAACGGATATTTTCATGAAGATGGTTTTTTATGCTGTAACAATAAGATCACTCTGGAGGCTAATGGTATAAAATATGCGCCTTTAGAAGTCGCAAAATATTTTTCACATGAAACCATGATTCCTGACATATATGGCATTAAACCATTTGCATTTCATAAATGGAGTGGATCGAATGCAAGGTACCCAGGTTATTGGCGCAATAAAATACTAAAATAAATAATATATACATGGTATACGATTGCTTTCAGTTTTTTAATGAAATTGACCTCTTGACGATAAGATTAAATGTGTTAGATCCAGTAGTTGATTATTTTGTTATTACGGAGTCTACAGTGACATTCTCAGGTAACAAAAAACCTTTATATTATGCAGAGAATAAAGATTTATTTGAGCAATTCCATCATAAAATTATTCATATAATTGTGGATGATACCCCTGATGGCGATACTATATCCCCATTTGATCGTGATGCATTTCAAAAAACGGCACGTAATAGAGGATTAGAAAATTCCTTACCCGATGATCTGATTATTTACAGCGATTTGGATGAAATGCCAAATCCGAAAAAAGTAAATGAAATTATTAAAAACTTCGACTCAACGAAAATCTATCATTTTGCGCAAAGACAGTTTTATTTTTATTTAAATTTAGAAGAGGTATCAGGTAAGCTATTATCTTATGCTGGAGACTATTCATATATAAAAAATAAACAGTGGCTCGGTACATATATGTTTCAAAAATCATTACTTGATACTTATTCATTAAGCCAGTTAAGAGTAGATAAAACAAATGAAAGAAGTATTAGAGTCTCCGACGGTGGCTGGCATTTTACATACATGGGAGGCAATAAAGATGAAAATTTAATAAATCGAGTTACTCATAAAATCAAATCTGCGGCTCACCAAGAATTTAATACCAAAAGAATACTCTCGAATATTGAAAAAAGAATTATTCGTAAAAAAGATATATTTGGAAGATATTCAAAATTTAAAACGGTTGTAATTAATTCTTCATATCCAGAATATATACAAAATAATATTTCTGAATATAGTCATCTGATTATGCCCGAAGAGAAGAAAAGCTGGTTTAATGTATAGGGAACCTCTAATAATTAATTTTGTTATAATGAAGAAACCGAACTAAACGACATAGTTAATAATTTCGATTACAATGATTATGAAATATATGCTCTTTTTGAACACATGTTAATTTGCCCCCATTTATAAAACCAATTATTGTATAGGCAAAATTCATTATGTGCGTCAATCCCGTTAACTATACCGGGAAAAAGTAGAGAATTCAAGCCTATTTTGTTGCTTACAATGAATTCCATGGGTGTCAGATTACTCAAGGATGAGTGGGCTGTGACTTTGTTTATTCCTCCCGCCAAGCTACGATTTTCATCATTGCATTGTCTAGATCAAGAAACCAGTTTACTGATAGGCATTCTTCACGAAACTATTCATTGAACGATTCAATATATGGATTATCCTTCGGTTTGCTTGGTCTCGAGAAGTCCAGTACAACACTGTTCTCATAAGCCCATCGAACCATCTCTTTCGAAATAAATTCACTGTCGTTATAGACCTGTATAGGTTCTGGAATAGCGCCTTAACATTGAATAACCATCGGGTATTCGACAACATCCACTCACTTGATTAGATTTATTTACGAACAAGCTCTAAGGGCAAAAGCAATCTGCTCCTCGGTGAATTCTGTCCGTTTCATGGCAATATTCCTTTGCTTTGTTCAAGATACTCATTGCCAAAAAACTCTACATTAGAATGGTCCGGCTTTATGAAACGGGTCAATCGTTGTAATTTGTGATTACATTTCATTTATAAATAAATATGTCTGCCTTTATGGTTATATCGAAGATAATTGGTGGATTAGGAAATCAAATGTTTCAGTATGCTGCTGGTTATTCATTAGCAAAAAAAATAAATGAAGAATTTAAAATAGATTTACGGTTTTTTAAGAATTACAATTTACACAATGGTAGCGAATTGGGATCAGTATTCTCGATATCTGCAAATAATGCTTCAACAGAGGATATTAAAAAAGTATTAGGATGGAGAAAATCGCCGATAATATTAAATATACTTGAGAAAAAAAAATGTCCATTGCTTAATGGATCTAAATGTATTATGGAGTATGGCTTTGAGTATTGGCCGTTCATCCAGAGGATTAAGACTGATTGTTATTTAACTGGATATTGGCAAAGTGATAAATATTTTAATGACTATTCATCGGAAATACGTAAGCAATTTGTGTTTAAAAAACCCATTGATGCTATAAATAGTGAAATTGCAAGTGCAATATCGTCATGTAATTCAGTAAGTCTGCATGTTCGTAGAGGTGATTATGCCAATAATCAGAAAACACTAGAAATACATGGACTATGTTCTGTTGATTTCTATAAAGAAGCTATTGCATATATCGATAAAACTGTATCTAATCCAATTTATTACATATTCTCAGATGATATTGAATGGGCTAAGAATAATATCAAGATTAGCTCCCTATGCCATTATATCAATCACAATAATGGGAAAGAAAGTTATAACGATATGAGGTTGATTTCATTGTGTAAGTCTCATATAATTTCAAATAGTACATTTAGTTGGTGGGGTGCTTGGCTTAGTGTGTCAAATAATAAAATAGTTATTATGCCAAAACAATGGTTCGCAGATAAGTCAATTATTACTCGTGATATAGTGCCACATTCGTGGATAACAATTTGACTATTAAATATATTATTCTTGAAGATTTTATACCCAAAAATATCAAAAGCGATATATATATTAACACTGCTTTTGGGTAGTTGTTTTTTTTATACTCTATACATTATTTATGCTTGCCCCGGAATTTTGCCTCACAGTGTTATTATGGCTGTAGGAGATTCTTATACATATCTAAGTGAGGAATTCGAATCCATTTTTATTCTATATAATTCCGATGGGAATATAAATATTTCGGGGGTCACATCATATTTCGGAATTATATTGTATCGTAATTTATTTTATTCTTCACAAAATTATTTATTACTTATATTTGTTGCGAATAGTTTTCTATTTTATTTGGCTTCGAACTCGTTCTTTTATTCATTGAAAAAGAAGCATATAAAACCATATTTAGGCTATTTGTTAATTGGATGTAATCCATACGTATGGACTATACTCATTTGCTTGAACAAGGAGATATTAGCATTAAGTTTACTCTCACTTTGGTACTTTAATGAAGAACAAAATGGCCCTTTTTTATATACAGTATTATCAGCAGTTGCCTTATTTTTAGTAAGGGATGTTTATGTCTTTATAATATTTATTTTTTATGTATTGGTTTATGTTAAGTCAAGATTCGGTGTGGTGATTATTTTGTTTATTTTGAGTATAATTATTAAATTTATATATCCAGCATCTATTGTTAATTCTGAAGATAGTGGTCAAAGTATGGGATTGTATTTTGAGTTTTTAAATATCCTTACTATGAGTGGCTACCATGTTTTTTCTTTTTTAATAAAAACAATTGTAAGTACGCTTGCAGTAAATTCATTGATATATAAAGGGATATATTATGAAGAACTCTTTAATATATATGGCTTGACATTATCCATTATTAGTGTTATTTATATATACTATTTATATTACTTAATATATGCTGTTTATAAAAATATATATTCAAAAGCTGATTTGTTTCTTATCGCGTATATGTTTGTTGTGTCTGTGAGTCCTATATATAATTTCAGAATGTATACTCCTGTATACATGGTCATGCTTTTCTCAATGTTCTATCCAAATAGTATATCCATGAAAAAATCCAATAATTCAACGTTCAAGCTATAACTTAATTAAGAATTCATTATCCCTTAATGTGTAACTAGTGTTTGTTCTCTTTTGTGTGTCGATGAATCCATAATTTATATTATCCAATATGAATAAGAAAATAATTATAAGTAAGCCCCCCATATAGCGGACCTCGATTTTTAGAAAGCAGTTTTATATTGTCTGTTTCCTTCCTTTTTTTAACATTACATAATCATTTCTTTTAGTCAACTTACAATATTCATAATAACCCTATTCTAATAAGCGCTTCATAGGAATTAATCCGTAGTATAAGGGACAGACATAAAAGAGATCCACATGCCCCTGTAAATCATGAAGTTAAGTCACTTGGAATTATCTGCCGACGAGCGTACAAAGCTACAGGAGATTGTGGCAAAAGAGAGCGATTGGCGAGCTCGGCAACGGGCTCAAACGCTGTTGTATTTCAATGACGGGTGGAGCGCAAAGACAATAGTCGCGCAGCAAGACCTGAATATCGATACGGTTTATGACAGACGTAAAAACTGGTTATCAAAAGGATTCGCTTTTTTATTCGACGTGCATCGAAGCGGGGCACCTCCTAAGCTGAACGCAATTCACCTTGATCAGATCAAGACTTGGGCAGATGAGGAAGCGCTCACAGCCTTGACGATTGTTGCCCGGTTAATGGAAGATTGCATTGTAGAAGTGAGCGTTAGTACGGTGAGTAATGCGTTGAAGATGCTGGGATTTATCTGGATACGTACACGCCACACTTTGAAAAACAACGAGATGAAGTCAGGTTTAGACTATCAAAGTTAGAAATCGAAGAGATGAGAGCATAAGCCGAACGTGGAGAAATCATGTTAGCCTATGTGGATGAGACTGGTTTTGCATCGGCCCAGCCAAACCGCAGTGCTTGGACGCCTGTCGGCAAATGCCATAAGATTGATGCCAACCGAGGGAAACGCCTGAATGTCATCGGGGAGCCATGCTCTCAACGGGTGATTTGTTCTCAGTGGCGATATGGCAAACAACGAATTCACTGCTATTTACAGGTTTTCTTGGTCTGCTGATGAACTACGTGGGCAAGCCTTTGACTGTCATTTTGGACAATGCGTCATTTCACAAAGGTAACGCAGTTCAACCGATGTTGAAGGTGCTGGCTCAAAAGGGACTGAAGCTCTATTTCCTTCCGCCTTACAGCCCAGAGCTCAATCGCATTGAAAAGCTTTGGCACAAGGTGAAGTACGAATTGATGGAATTCAAAACGAGAACTGTCCAAACCCTTGAAGAAGATGTTCGCAAAATACTAACTGGTTTTGGTATCAATTACGGAATGACTTTCTAATGAGCGCTTAGGTTAGTTTATAAATACGTACAAATGTTTAATATGCATGAAGAGGTAGTTGAATTTAATGCAAATATAGTTCCACTTGTTACTATTATTATGCCATTCTACAATGCGGGAAAACATTTGCGTTTAGCTGTAAAATCAATTATTAAGCAGTCTTTTACACGTTGGGAATTAATTTTGATTGATGACGGTTCTACAGATAATGCTCACGAAAGTATTTCTGATATTTATGATGAAAGGATTCGTTTTATAAGGTATTATGAAAATAAGGGTTTAGCCTTTAGGCTTAATCAAGCGATTGATTTGGCTTACGGTAAATATTGTGCGCGAATGGATTCTGATGATGTATCATACCCAGATCGTTTGAAGTTACAAGTTGAAGCATTAGAATGTGATAAAAATCTTGATTTAGTAGCAGTCCATTCAGTTTCTATAGACGATGATAATCGATTTATTGGCATATTACATCAATCTAAATCGCATAATGAAATATCTTCACACCCATGGAAAGGCTTTCGTTTCCCTCATCCTACTTGGATGGGTAAAACAGAATGGTTTCGTAAATATAGATATGCATATCCTGCGCCATATTATTGTGAAGATCAAGAACTTCTCCTAAGAAGTTATAAGCAAAGTACATTTGGTACAGTCCCTAAGGTGTTGTTTGCTTATCGAAAATATAAACCGAAAAATTACATAAAACAATTTCATATCAGGTTAAACATGTTATGTTATCGTATTAAGTATTTTAATGAAAATAGAGAATTTTTATATCTCGTTTTGTCAGTAGTTGTGTTTATCGCTCTAATAATAACTGATTTATTATTTCTAATTAACCCTTTTCTTTATAGAAAATTGAAAGATATTGATATGAATAATACTGGGCGTGCATTAGAGTGGGAATCCATCAAAAATTCCATTTGTTAATAATTGTTATGTGCTTTGTTTTTATAAGTTATCGCAAGCATTAGTACATACCATTATCATAATCATTTATAATATTTATAAACCATGTTATTTTCTGTTCTTATTTCAGTATATATAAATGAAAAACCTGAAATTCTTAACAGAGCATTAGAAAGTGTCTGGGACTTCCAAACTCTTTTGCCTAATGAGATTGTACTTGTTAAAGATGGCCCATTAACAGATGAACTTGAGAAAGTTATAATTAAATGGCAAAATAGATTGCAAGAAAAATTTAAAATCGTATCATTAACGTATAATGTCGGTTTAGGGCAGGCACTAAATGAAGGAATAAAATATTGCTCTTTCGAATTAGTCGCAAGAATGGATTCTGACGATATTTCTTTGCCAAATCGTTTTCAAGCACAAATACCGTTTATATATGGCAAGAAAGATGTTTCTGTATGCAGTGCCTGGATTGAAGAACTCAGTGAGAGTGGCTGTGTTGTTTCAATAAAAAAATTACATAGCGATTACCTTAAAATAAAAAAACAAAGCAAGATCCGAAGTCCTGTTAATCATGCAGCATGTGTTTTTAGACGTGATGCTATAATTTCAATTGGTGGATATCCACATCAAAGAATCGAAGATTACGCGTTAATATCTTTGCTTTTAGTTAAAGGGCATATAATTGAAAATATTCCTGAGGTATTGTATCAAGTTCGATTAGATAATAATTTTTATAATCGAAGGGGATATGAGTTCTTCAAAGGTGAATTACAACTATTAAAATATCAGATTGAAATAGGATTTATTTCAATTCCTGTTGCTATTAGAAATGCATTTACTCGTGCAGTGTTTAGATTATCTCCAAATATTATAAAAAGAATATTGTACTTAATATTACGTTCATAATTAAATATGGCTCTTCGCGGCTGTGCGCTGTATATAAACAGTGCAAGAGATGAGGGTAGGTCCCTCGCAATCGGCGTGCAGGCGCAGGTTGCAAACCACCGTAAGGGGCTGTGGTCAAAAGCCATGGTTCTGAGCGTTACGGAAAAGGCATTGTTAAAGATGTCAGGTGTGAACCAAGGAAGACGAACACAAGTGAACTGCCGTAAACGTGTCGAAAGTATAAGATGACATCAAAACTGAAGGGAGTAGTTAATTCAGGAAAAGTTTGGCGGAAACCTGTTTACTGGCCAAGCGGTGTCCGGCATAAAGGCAGCGTGATCCTGGTTTGGGCTCTTGCATTGAACTACAGGAACCTTCGTTGGCGATGCAAAGGGAAAGGCGCAAGTGTAAAAAGCGAGGCCGATAATACCAATGCGCCATCAAGGGACGGAGCGACTCGTACGAGCAATGAAAGCCTTGTAATGAGGCTGGAGCAAAG
>CAIXTV010000306.1 GCA_903922465.1 uncultured bacterium | reverse complement strand
ATCGAAAGCTGTAATCAAGAACCGAAAACCTACAGTTCATCTAACGGTACGGAGTTATATCTGACCCAGCAACAGTGGTATCTGAATAGAATAGGTAATGGCGGGTCAGTTAATTTAAGAGTAAGAGGATCGATAACCGGTGATAGTGCGACCATCAGAAGCTATGGTGATGGTTTAATATCTGATGTGGTGTTAGATTTAGATTCAGATAAAAAGTTTGATAAAGACCTTACAATATCTTTTAACGCAACATCATTAACCATGGGAGATATTGTCGGCTCCACTGTAATAATAGTTTACCAGAATTCTGATACTTTAAAAGCCGAGTTGGAAGGATGTGTTTTGAGATTTTAGATGTGAAGTGGTAATTTTATTGTCTCTATTTTAGCAGACGCTTAATAAACCATGATGTACATTACTAACATGACGCATGTCCTCGATGATGAGGGAAATATCACAACAAAAGGAACCAAAGCAGGTCGGCTATTCGCCAGTTTTCTGGCGATGGTTATTGATAGCATCACTCAGGAATATTCAGAGGAAAATCCTGTCATTCGTTGTTATAAAAAGAATTGTTCCGGTTTTATTACAACTTATAGGAGCCTACCAGATGATGATATATTATGGTATTGTTCGGAGTGTAATGTTGAGGGTGTTATAAGTCATTGGCGAGAGACCAAATGGAATAATAAGGAGAATGAGGTACTTGAAAATTTCGAGATCGACCAACAGGTAGTAGCTTGGATGAAAAGATTAGAATCTGAGCTTACATTTCCTTTTACTGTAAAACCGCAACCATTTATAAAAAATGATTTTCCTGATGAATCAGATATGGTTATTACACGTATTCATCATTTTGTAGATGATTATGGACTTATCGTTGAGCTTCAGCAAGTTGACCAGACACATTATTTACCACTGTGTAATCTTGAAATCGCAGATAGAGCATCAGATAACACCAAGCTGATTAATGAATTTCTGAGCTGGTGGTATAGTACTGAGGACAGGGAGTTGTAAAAAACAATATCCTTTCACTTGATAGGTTCTGTATTCAGGATATATTGAGTAGTTATTGTACTCAATATATCGAATATTGTTCGGAATTACTTTATTGGGTCAGTGAAAAAATTAAGGAGCAGTAGCGACAGAATCAAATGAGTTGGAACGATAACTTTTTTGGAATTCCATAGTTATCGAACAGCAATTTCTCCAGACATGGCTGAAATGAGCGTTTCTCCATACAATTAAGTTTCCACTGATGGCAATAATGCCTGTAGGCGAAGTGGCTATATACAGCAAATAAAACCGAAATAATAACAAGTGTTGAGAACAATATTCCGGTGGGGTACAGGAGAAATAGTAAAGGCGTTGACAAACCAGCATATTTTTGGATACGGGAAAGGATAAAAAAATGACGTTCCTTTTTCTCGTAAAAATCTATGAGATAGCGAATTTCCTCGATTTGTTCATCGATTGATTTTGAATTCCATTGCTCGTCGGTTTTTGAGACTATCATTTGCTGGGGGGTATGATGACATAACGAATGGGGTGGTTGGAATAGTATAAGGTGTGGTATTCAACAGGCAAATTGTAATTAACCAAAGATGGCACCCAGATTCATTCTGAATGTCATCTTCGATTAAGTGAATAAAAACTAATATGCCCTTTTCTTCCTTTTAGGCAATTTAGTTATAGCAGCCAAGATTTCAGATTCGACAAACATAACTGTTTTCCCTGCTTTATGCCCAACAATTATTCCTTGTTGTACCATTGAATAAGCCTTGGATTTACTTACATTGAGATACTTTGCTAATTCGTCGTAACCTGAAAATGTGCCATCAGACTTCTTTCCCGCAGAAAGATTTTCGATTAGGTTTTCAATTAAATACTGAAGGTGATTTAACTGATCTTTTAATTCATAAAATTCATGTTTTGCCATAAGTTGGTTATTTTAATTACTCATAGTGATTAAATCTGAAAAAGTTTATTATCTAATTATTTGAATATTTAACCAATTTTAGACTTTCATGAGATTCATCTAATATGTTAAAATTCGATTTGTCAGGTTTACCTGTAAAAAAGGGATAGTCTTTTATCCTATCTTTTAATTCTTCTTCTGTCATACGGATATATTTATAGAAGTTTGATTCTTTTCTGTGACCACTGCATTTCATTATATAATGAGCTGGCATACCTGATAGAAAGGCATTGGTGCAGAAGGATCTGCGTCCTGTATGTGTTCGCATTTTAAGAAATTTTGATTTGTCAATATTCTTAAATGTTATGCCTTCCTTAACCATGTTTTCATAAGTTTCATGAGCTATCTTACCCACCTCTATTAGTGTTCTATTGGAATATTGATTGGTATAAGCGCGTGGAATTTTATCATGGTTACGACTTATTATTTGATGAATAATATGATGTCTGGGGATATGAACTTTAACTTTAGTTTTTATTGTTTTAATAATAAACGAGCCATCTTCTTGAAAACATGATTCTGATAATTGCTTCCAATCACTATGTCTTAATGCTGAATATGCTGCAATAAGAAAAAAATCTCTTGAGGCTTGAAGTGTTTTGCTAAAGGAAAGGTCAAGCTTCAATAAGAATTCAAGTTCGAACTCATTTAAATAGATGGTTTCTATCGTTTCCTCCAGCGTTTTAAATTTCTTAGATTTGTAGATCATGTTTTGATGTAATTCTATTTCCTGAGCTTCGCCCATAAACATTTTTATGTGTTTTATGTATCCTCCAATTGTGTTGGTTTTTTTTGATTGATTTCGGCACCATGCAACGAAACTCTTGTAAAATGACATATTAACAGTATCGAAATCCAGATGATACTGTTTTGACTTACAATATTCTGTAAGAACTCGAATTGTAGAACCGTAATTTTTTACAGTTTGGACTTTGCGTCCACAAGTATTCTTAAAATCGTTCATAAAACCCAATAAGGTAATTTTGGGTTTAGGTCTTTCTTTATCACCACCGGTTAACGCTTCCCTTAATTTTGTAAGCGTAATTTCTTCACCAAGATTACTTAATCGTCTGTAGCTCGATGTTATTTTCTCCTCAATATCATCGAGACGATAATTTTTTCCCTTGACATCTGAGACACCTTTAATACCAGATTTGATAATTTGGTTTTCTTTATCCCATGCTTCGATAGGAATTCTTATATTTGTCGAATATTTCAGGGGTATATGCCTGTTATCAACAAAATAGTTACAATGAAATATTGCAATAATTAGTGCCGTATTATCTTTGTACTTTTTTAAATAGAATTTGACTTCTTTCTTTTTCATTGGCTTTTTTATTTTTATATATGCCAATGTTTTAGAAAAGTTTATTTTATTTTTTAATTAATTAAATAAAATAAAATAGATGTATTCTTTTTCGGTGGACGAAACGGTGGACGAAAACGGTTTTGATATGGATCGCATATAGATATAAAAACTTAATATACATAATGTAATTTCAGTACTTTGTATTTACATAACATTATATGAAACATATATACGTATTCGGCTCCGGGTACTGATAAGACCCTCTAATCATTTGATTTTGAGGGTCTTTTGTTTTAACAAGGAACAACTGAGGGCAAAAAACACTGAATCATTTGGAAAAATGTCCTGACCTATTTTGATTCATGAGATTTTCTTACAGCCATTGATGCCAGGAAGAAGATAGCTGTTAATGGGTTTTATTATATAATCGTTGCATCCTGATTCTATTGGTTTTTCTCTTGCAGTTCGGCATTGTAAGGCAAGGTAAAATAAAATGTTGATCCTTTCTGCTCCTCACTATCGACCCAAATTTTGCCATTGTGTTTTTCCACAAATTCTTTGCAAAGGATCAAACCCAGTCCGGTTCCTGTTTCCTCATTAGTGCCTGCAGTTGAGTAACTTTGGTCGATACGGAATAATTTTTCAATGTTGTTTTTCGGTATGCCCAAACCATTATCGCTTACCGAACAGATAATCTCATTTTGTTTTTCCATAGCTGAAACAATGATCTTGCCACCTGGCATCGTAAATTTTACAGCATTGGAAATCAGGTTTCTCAAAATTGTGTTTATCATCGCATTATCAGCAAATACTGGCGCCTTATCTGGTAAAATATTTTTGATGCTTATCGATTTTTGCCCGGCAATATCATCATACAATACCGTAATTTTATTTATTTGCTTGACCCTATAACGAGTATCCAATAACGACAGCGCCAAAGAAAACAACAATAAACTGATTATGAAACCACTTAATGAAACTACAAGCACTTTACTTTCAAAATATGCAAATTGCCCATTTGGTTTTGAAAACAGCAAAGTCCATTTCTTGCCATTAAACACAATTGGAATTGTAAGGGTTTCATTAGAATTGTCAGTATGACCTATTGTATCTTTGCTTTGATTGTCGAAATTTCATTACATACCAAAGTAAACTCACGTTTAGCAAGGGTTTCCGAATCTTTTTTTGTATATATAGCTGCTGCAATGGTTAAAAAAATTCCAATAATCAGAATAGCAAAAGATTTCCATTTATTAGTGAAAAAGATATTTTGACTCATTTTCGTTAGCATTCAGGGCTGTATAAACATTTTAACCGACCAAAGATAAATAATGCAAAGCAACCAGAAACAGTGTATATAATATTTCTTGACAAAGTATTGTGTTCTTTTGTTATTACTTTACTAACCAAGGTTCTTTATAATCGTCTGGTCTTTTTTTAACGACAGGAGTACAAGACCCCTATTCGGGTTACTACAATTACCGTTGAATTAGAAGTTTTTGGCTTCCAATCCATCCTTTAGATTTGATAGTAATCATATAAATTCCATTACTTAAAAAGCCAACGTTAATTTGATTCTGATTCTGACTAAGAATTTCTGTCTTGACTAATTCGCCATTAACATTATAAATACTTAGTGTCAAGTCTGCATTGTTTCTGTTGTCAATATTCAAAGTAAGCAAATCGGAAGCAGGATTAGGGAAAATATCAATCTGTTTTTCTTCTGTATATTCGTTTATACCTACGCCACCTCCGTTGATAGTTTTTAAAATTCGTCCTTTATTACCGACTGTATACCCTGTATTTGCATCAATAAAAAATATGGCATTCAGGTTATCATAGGTCCCGCTTATTCCACTGCTTTGAATGATCCAGGTTGAACCTCCATTAATGGTTTTCAACACTTTGGTCCAACCAACTGCATAACCAGTATTGGCATCAGCAAAATAAACAGAAAAAATATCATTAGATAAACCACTTGTTTGGGCAACCCAGCTTGTACCGCCATTTATCGTTTTTATAATTTTCCCGCTTTGTCCAACAGAATAACCCGTATTTACATCGGTAAAATAAACTGAATTGAGATTTCTAAACGAGCCTGTTAAACCGCTGTTTTGAGCAATCCAGTTAGTCCCGCCATTAATTGTTTTCAGTATCGTGCCTGAATCGCCAACGGCATAACCTGTGGTTGAATTAATAAAATAAACTGATTTTAATATTGTTGTTTTGCCACTTGTCTGTGGTGTCCAGTCAGTACCTGAATTAGTTGTCTTTAATATTGTTCCTCCACTACCCACAACATATGCAGTTGTGGCACTTGTAAAACAAATAGATTTTAAGTTTGCTGTTGCGTTGCTTGTTAACATTGTCCATGTGCTACCTCCATTGGTCGTTTTTAAAACAGTACCCGATCCACCAACAATGTAACCTGTATTGCCATTGGTAAAATGAACTGAATTTAATATAGAATACGTATTACTAAGCTGTGGAGTCCAGGTAGTACCTCCATTTGTGGTTTTCATTATCATTGCACCACTCCCTATGCCATCATCAGCGCCTACAACAAAACCATTATTTACATCAGTAAAATATACTGATTGAAAATCATTCATTTTGCCGCTGGTTTGTAATGTCCATTGTGCGTTTGCATTAATTGCCATTGCAATTATTATTGTAAAGATTGAAGCAAATAGTTTCATTTTAATTTTGTCTGTGATTATTGTGCTGACTCCGCACTGTTAGTTATGATTTTGTTTAGTTGAGATTTTTATCAGTTTATCAGGGTAATAATTTAAACTTATTGTTATGGTTCGTTTATTTCAAATATTCTTCAATCACAATCTTTTTCTGTTTCATCATTACTTTAAAGGAATTTGGCCTGCTCATCAGTTCTCCGAAATTCTTTGGCAATACCTGCCAGCGAAGCCCATATTTGTCAACACACCACCCACATTGTGATTCTTCGCCTTCTTGTGTAAAGTATTGCCAATAGGTATCAATTTCATGCTGATCTTCACAATTAATCATAAAAGAAATTGCGTCATTTAATGGATGATGTTCTTTCGCTGTGCTCATAAATGTATAAAGTTGTCCAAAAATATGCACTTCGCAGAGTTCTGTATTTCCACTGGGGGTATCGCCTAGAGGTATGATTTGTGCAGCTTGATAATTAGCCCCAAAAATAGTTCTATAATATTCAATAACGCTAAAAATATCGCCGCCTTCTGTGTTAAACCAAAGACTGGGAACAATTTTGTTCTTGTTCATTATTTTGAATTTTAATTTCTAAACTCTTAATTACCGAGCTTTTTAGCCGGTATAATCATTCCGTCAAATGTTGAATTTAATGACTCAACTTTTCCATCTTTGTTTAAAATGAATGAAATTCTGCTGGCTGTTTCCATCGTAAAATAATCTAATTCACTGCTGGGAAGCAACTCGTATTTAGGCATATAAGGCGCTGATATAAATAATCTGGAATTCTCTTTTATGATCTCAATTATATAATTATTTCCAAAATCGTATTTTCCTGTTAATTTGTCAAAAAAGTCCAAATTTACTTTTACCGGAATTTCATCTTTTAGTCTGCTTGCTTCAAAGAATAAACCGCCCTGATAGTGAAATAATCGGTCCACAATTGAGGCTGCGTCTGATACAAATTTAATTTTTGCATTTCTGGCCTTGAAATAAAATTCATTTTCAGAAATGGGTGTCATTGGACTAGCTTCCATAGCTGTCATTTGTCCAAATAATTGCTTGTCTTTCAATGTCACCAACATGGCCATCCCTTGCCCATAATTATACCTGCCCACATATTTTTTCAAAATAGTTTCGCTCACAATCTTGCCCACACCGATCTCCTGTTTATCCATTTTATCCTGAAGTATAAATTCAGAAATTGACTGACCATTTAAGATTGGATTAATACCTTCAGGTGTGGGAAGTGAGTTTAACAAAATGCAAACAGTTAGTTTATTTTCTGGTTGTCGTTCCAGATACGAAAAGAAACCGTTTGAAACGCCGGAATGTTGAATAAATCTCAGCCCCCTGTTCGTACTTAAAAACCAACCAAACCCATAGTCAACCTTGCCGCTGCTATTTAAAACTGCCTGGGTAAAAGCTGCTTTTAATGTGGCTTTTGTTAATACTTTTTCATTAAAAATAGCCTCATTCCATTTAAATAAATCCTTTGTGGTGGAATAAAGACTCCCAACCCCCAAAGCCCACGACATTTCCTGTGAGTCAGCTTTCTTTACTGCTCCATCCTGCATGCTGTATCCTTTCGCTTCCTTATTCAATACAATATTGGTTTCATAAATGCCGGTATTGTTCATATCCAAAGGTTTGAAAAAAGTTTCGTTAAGATATTCACTTAAGGTTTTACCTGAAAGTTGCGAAACGATATAACCTAAAATAAAATAACCCGAATTGCTGTACAGGTAGCGCTCTCCGGGCTTAAAATCATATGGAAGTTTTTTAATAAGATCAAGTAATGCCTGAGGAGTAATAGGTTTGCTAACGTCTAAATTAGGTTGAGAATTATAATCATGGATTCCGGATGTATGCGTAAGAAGTTGATAGATTGTTACTTCATTACCACTTGGGAAATCGGGGATGTACTTTGATAATTTATCTTCAATTTTTATCCTGCCTTCTTCCTGGAGTTTGAGAATAGCAACAGCCGTAAATTGTTTTGAAATAGAACCTATTTTGAACTTGGTGTCAGGTGTAACCGGAATTTTCTTTTCAATATCGGCATACCCAAATCCTTTCTGGTAAATAATATCTCCGTTTTGGGAAACAAATACTGATGCTCCCGGCATTGAATCAGTCTGAAAAATTCGAAAGATGTTCGAAATATGCTTGTCTAAGCCGGGTATTTTGCTCTCTTGCTGAGCGTAAAGATTAATACTTACAATAAGGTTAATTAAAAAGGCAATTGAGGTAAGCCTTCGGAATGTGATAAACTGCAATACGGGGAAATCCATCTGGCGAAATAGTTTAAGTGTTAAATCAGAAACCTGGTAACAGAAGAAGGAAGCCAACTAAAGCCAAAACGAATTCTGCAAATCTATATCACTATTATCTTTGTTTTGTACAAATTTACATTTCCTGGTGAACTTATGCAAGTGCGATTTTTTTCAATTGGAATTTGTGCTTTGTTAACGGGCCTTATCATTTTTGATCGTAATGAAAACGACATTTTGCAATAAGGATTTCGACGACTCCCACCTTCATGTCATAATAAAAATGAAACCATGCAAAGAATCTAAGCGTTTGATTTGTTGTATTTTACGATATGTTTTGTGGTGTATTATTCCAGGTCTAAGACAATTTTCAAGTTCTCTTTTATCTTTCCTGTAATCTCTTGAGAAGCATTGCCAACTTTTGTTATTAACTTTTTATTATCAATCGCACGAACCTGATCAATCATAATATCGCAGGCTTCATTCAATCCGCTACTTCCCTTTTTTAAATGCACTCTTAAAATCTCACTCCCCTTCTGGACCTTCGTTGTTATGGGACAGATTATTGAAGATGCATGATGCTTATTTAGTAAATCCGTTTGAATAACGATTATTGGCCGTACTTTCCCAGGTTCAGTTCCCAATGTCGGATTCAAATCTGCGATCCATATTTCAAATTGCTTAGCCTTCATAATCGATCCTTTCAAATTCATGCAATATCGCTAAGGATTCATCTTCAACAAGTTTTGATTCCTTCTCCAATTTTGAAGATAAGAGTTTTCGCCTTTGGACTTTATTATAAAATTCCAATGCCTCATTAATGTACCTGTTACGCGATTTTTTAATCTGCGTGATTAATTGTTCTGTTTCAGTAAAGATTGAATCATCTAATTTAAGGGAAAGTGTTTTCATGTTTTTCCTTTGTTTTATACATCAAAGGTATATACACTTAGTGAATACTCAAAATCTTTGTTAAGAAATTCATTATTTTTTGTTCTTTCACAAATGCTCGCATACCACTAAAACCCGCAAGCACTATATCATGTGTTGTGCTCATTAAAATCTCTTTCGCTACTCATTAATTCATATTCTCCGTTCAAATAAAAATCCAGGTCAGAAGCATTTTTCTCATAAAATTCATCTGCTGGAATACCATCAATTACATAAATTCTACGGAATTTCATTTTTCCACCGACAAAGTAGGTCTCCTTTTTAAATTCACTTTTCCTTAATCTCATTTTGATCTGATCTTATTTTTGAACCGAATAATATGACTTCTTCCACGAAAATCTCTTTTGTCTAATATACTTCGAATAATTCGAGGAAATACTGTTGAAGCATAATAATTTTTTATTTTAAAAATACGATATATACGAGATTTAATCAAGAAAACAACAACAGGTTTTGGAATAAGTGGCATCCAATTCAAGATAAAGCTGATGCTATAATAAGGTTGTGGATTTAATAAACTTCCTCCTGTAAGATAAGATTCATTGGTAAGTTTTATTCCCTGCTCTATACAATCAATATTTTCCTGACTAATCATGCCGTTTTTTTTTGCGATCTGTATAATATCTGTTCTTGGATAATAAGTTAGCCAAAAAATACTTATCAATTGAGGCCGATGAATATTGTAAAACAAAACTGCATTTTCTTGAGATTGTAAAGTATCAGTTGGGATACCAAGCATATGATCAACTTGTATCATGATTTTATTTTGCTTCAGGAGATGAATAGCCTTTGCAATCTGGGTATTTTGGCTATTCCGATTGAGTGTTTCTTTACATAAATTTTCTGATAATGACTGTATCCCTAATTGAAAATTAACACATCCTGCATCAGCTAAATGTGCTGCAATAGCTTCGGTAATATAATGCGGATTTCCAACACAGGCGAATGGTAAACCAACTTCCTTTTTATACTCCTTACTAAATTGCTCAATCCAGCGTTTATCTGTTGTAAAAGAATCATCAACAAATAAAACATACTTTATGGAAAACATTTTTTTTGCTAATATTAATTCTTCTATCACATTAGACACACTTCTCCTTCTAATTTTAATACCTCCTCGTAAATTATGCATGTAAGAATTAAAACAGTACGAACATGAGTAAGGACACCCTCGGCTTGTTATTATTCTATATTCATTTGTTGAATCATGTATTTCTTTATAGATTGGTTCTTTTTCCGGAAAAGAAAGGGCATCTAAATCCACAAGTCTACCTTCCTGAAAATCACCTATAATGAGACTATTTTTTTTAAAAACAATTCCCTCAACTGACTCTTCAGGAAATACAAACGATGAATTTAATTGACATTTGTTTAAAAAAACCGGCAGAGAATGTTCTGCTTCCCCAATAGCCACCGCATCAATAACATCCTGAAGTAAAACTATTTCAGGAACGGCTGTAGGATGAATTCCTCCAAAAATAGTATAAACCTTTGGATTGCTGTCTTTGAGAATCTTCGCAACCTTTAATTGATGTTGATAATTATCAGTAACACAAGAGAACGCCACAATATCCGGATATGTGTTCAAAATATCTGTTGCAACTTTTGTATAAGATGGTATTTTTTTAAGCTGTGTATAAGTATCATCTGCTTCATAATAAACAAAGTGAACATGATGTCCTATTGTTTTACATGCTGCCATAAGATACTCCACTCCAAGACTTTCAAAGTCAGGATATACAAATGTAATAATCGCCATAATGATTAAATGCAGAAATTTAAAAATATCATTTCATCCGAATTTTAAATTAACCTAAATCAGGGTTACATGCAGCTTCTTGGCAATTCTCTAAAAGCATGAAATAGTATCTGTCTGCTTGATCTTCAGACCATTTATCAAAAGTGTAATTCCAAATCCGGGCTAAGTCATCAACAGCTTTATTTGTAAACTTGTAATTACCCATTCAAATTCTTTTTAACCCTTAGCTTTCCTAAATGTGTCTCAGGATTAAAATCGTGAGCAATTCCACTTTCTATGCCTTCATGAATAGCCTCTTTTAAGGCTATAATCTTGTTCTCTTCTTCTTCTAAGAGCCTTAATCCGGCTCGAACGACTTCACTTGCATTTTTATAGCGTCCGGAAGAAATTCTGCTTTTAATGAAAACATCAAAGTAGTTACCTATTGATATTGAAGTGTTTCTATCCATGATTCAGTATTTTTCTTCAAAAATACCAATAATTGGTATTTTTGTCAAGTGGAGTTTCATTTTTTATCCAACATAACGTATAGCCTTTAGAACCAGCGCTGTAATAAGCATCACTTAGCAGAAAAATGCTGACAGCGTTGGTTTTACATGCTTGTTATGCCGCGCTAATTTTATATTGTTTTATGGCTTTGAATTCTTTTGCTTTTTTTAACATTTCCTCCTCAATATCATAATCATCCTGAAGTCCCAACCAGAATTTCACCGAATTTCCAAAATAATTACTAAGGCGGATTGCTGTATCAGCAGTGATTCTCCGATTACCCTTTATGATCTCGCTTATTCTTGTTTGTGGTATGCCGATATCCTGTGACAGGCGATATGCTGTGAGGCCAATCTGGGAAAGGAATTCTTCCTGTAGGATTTCACCTGGATGTATGTTTCTTAGCTTGTCCATGATCTTTTAGTTTAATGATAATCAATTATTTCAACCTTGTATGAATGCCCATTTACCCACATAAATTTGATCCTCCATTGGTCATTTATTCTGATACTATAAAACTCGTTAAGTTCCCCTTTTAATTTCTCCAACCGATTAGATGGTGGGATGGTGAGGTCCTTTATGTTGAAAGAGTTATTCAGCATTCTAAGCTTCCTTCTGGCAATTTCCTGTATGGTATCCGGAAGTTTTGTCGACCTTTTACCTTCCCATATTTTTTCTGTTTCTTTTGTGCTAAAGGATTGGATCATACAAACGTTTTACGATACTAACGTCAAAGATAAGCAATATTTATGAACAGTCAAGGTTTATTTTTAGTGCGGCATAACGATTTAGCACAGTAGCCAATCCCGGCTCCTTGTGTGGCCGGGGCGACTGGCTGAGTATTTATTATTGTTGTTCAAATATATCGTATTTTCTTATTCCGGACACAAAAGGAGTTGGGTTGGCATTTGTGCTTTTTTAACGGGCGTGCTCATTTTTGGTCATAATGAAACCGACATTTTGCAATATGGACTTCTTCATCTCTGACTATATAGATTAAACGATGTTCACCATTGATTCTTCGTGACCAAAACCCTGAATATTTATATTTTAATGGCTCCGGATTACCCTTGCCAGAAAATGGCTCTCTTGCAATTTCTTTAATCAATTCATTAATTTTTAACAAGGTTTTCTTGTCGGTTTGCTGCCAATACAAATAATCTTCCCAGGATTCATCCACGAAAATTAGTTTCATTCTTCAATTAGATTTTTTTGGAAGGAATTTCCTTTATTTAACTTCTCAATTGCTGAATCCAGGCGCATTTCATTTATTTTGGATGAAAGTTCATGATGTGTGGCTGTTAATGAGTTGTACTCTTCTAAGGATATAATAACAACCCCTGTATCCTTTCCCCGGTTAATAATTAGAGTCTCAAAGTTTTCTGTAACCTTATCAAGGTATCTTTTAATATCCTTTCTGAAATCCGATATTGTTGTTGTAAGCATTCTAATTTTTCTTATGTACGTTTTTGTGTACAAATTTACGTACAAAAAACACATCTGTTACATTCTATGTGTTTTTTTCATGCACGGTAACGTTCCGCGGCTTGCTGCTGTGCGCTTCCTGCACTTGGATAAAAGAAGTACTGTTTCTGTCCACTGCATTCCTGTCCACGAAGGACGGAGCGCATTGCAGCAAGCCTTGCTGTTATGTGCAGCCCTTTTACGTTAATCTATTGTTTTATGAATTTGCCTGTTAGTATTCTTGTATCACTATTTGCTTGAATCAAATATATTCCTTTTGTCAATTCTGCACAATCAATCTGACACTTGCCTGTTGCACGATATTTTTCATTTACCTTTCTTCCGAGGTAATCGAAGATTATAATATTAAAGATTTCTGATGTCAAATTAATTGTAATAATCCCATTGCATGGATTTGGAAAAATTTCAAAACTATTTTGAGTATTTGACTTTTCTTTGATTCCAGTTGTGTTACAACTTGTCGTGTAGTTTTGAAAGAATTGCCACATTAGCTTTGTAGCACTAAATTGATTGCTCACTGTCACTCCTCCGGTCGCAAACCCGCCAGGCCACGAATGCTCTCCATCATAACTTACATACTGTTCAATTATGACATTACAATCACAATTTGAATAGAGGAAATGGTCATAATGAAGGGAGTCATGATATATTGTGTCTTTTATTATTGAGCAGTTATAATTACTGCTAATAATATTGAACATACTGTCTTGAGGTGGAAAATATGTTCCTGTCGGACCAATAGTAACGCCACCGAAATATAGAATATTAGAGTCTTGATATGAATGAAAACTGATAATAGGAATTGCTTGTGATAGAGTCCACGGATAATACATTAAGTCGCCAGCAACAGGCGCAATAGCAGCAAATCTTTTTGTCAATTGATTTGCTAGTCTGTAACATAATAATGAACCATTTGAAAACCCAGTTGCATATACACGAGTTGTATCTATTGACCAATTATTAAATGATGTGTCAAGTAAAGCATTAACAAAACCAATATCATCTATATTCAAGGTTGTAGCGGGTGCACAGCACCCGCCAGCATTCCATGTTCTATTTCCTGCAATTTTTACTCCCTCAGGATATATAAGCACAAAACTTGATGAATCAGCTTTAGGAGATAATCTTGATTGGTATTGTATAGATTGATAACCTAATGGGCTACCACCATGAAATGCAAGAACTAGAGGATAATTTGTTGATGTATTATAACCTGTCGGTAAATGAGTCATAAAAGTTCTCCAACGACCACCATAATAAATGCTGTCATAAACATTAGTTTGCCCCAATGCACAGTTGCATATAATAAAAAGAAACACTGTTTTTAATATAATTCGTTTCATATACATCATGCTGTCTGTCTTAATAGGGTTGCACATAACGCTTAGCCGATAAAACCAGCGCCGTTTTTTGCTGCGATGAAGTTATAGTGCTAGTTGCGCTGGTTTTACAGGCTTGTTATGCACAGGGCTTTATTGAGTTTTCCAGCTTTTTCTTCCTAAAATATTCGACGATCTCCTCTTTGGTCATTTTGGACAATTTCTCACTCAATATTTGCCTTTGTTCTCGCATGAATTTAACCGCATCAAACGTTTTTTTAATCGATGTCTCCATAGGTCATAAAATCTCTTGGTGAACGAATTTCTAATTGCTTGTAGCCATTCTTAATGTTAATGGCATTGTATCCTCGAATTCTTTGAACATTTACAGTATGCTTAAAATTCCAACTGATCAAAAAGTCAGCCCGATTAATGGTGGCAATGGCTATATGTAAACAATCCGGAAAACTTGTTTGCCCTACAACTTTTTCAAGAATGTACTGGTTTGCCAAATCTACGGACTCCTCATTTGCATCAATGAATTCCGTATTTTCAATTTTAATACTTTCCACCAATTTTTTAACACTGTCAGGCGCAAATGATAACTCGTCCTGAGTCACAGATGAAAATAACAGTTTAAATTCACCCTGCTGAAGCCTTTCAAAGAGTGGTTTCGTGAATTCCGAGAATTCTTCATCATAGTAACCACCAAAAACTGATGTGTCAATGTAAAGTCGTTGTTTCATGGTTTAAAGGTAAGAAAAACTCATTTGTTAACTCGTTATTTCTGGCACCTTGTTTCAGTAGCCTTGTGCATAACGCTTTGCAGCTACCCGAAGGGCGGGACTTTTACCACAAAACTTGATTTGAAAAACTAATGTTCCATTAACCACAAAACTGTCTTTGGAACACGAAACCCCGCCTTTTGGGTAGCTGCTGTTAGGTGCTGGCGTTCTGTCTGTTGTTGCTCTGTTGTCCATTGTTTACGGTGTCTTTGGTGCGTTGGCTTGGTAGCTCTTTTGCATTTTTTTGTTTGGCTTTTGCGTTGGCAAAAAATGCAAATGTGCTACCAAAAGCGGTGGCTATAATTCACTTAATTCAAGTTTTGTTTCAATAATTTCTTGTTGTTTAACGACCAGTAAATTGTTTGTCAAAGCGTTGGCAACGTGCCACATTAAAACTGGTGGTACAGCATTACCAATTGCTTTATATTGTCTGTTTTCTGAAACGATGTCAAGATTGAAACTTTCAGGAAAAGATTGAATACTTGACGCTTCTCTTGGCGTTAATCTTCTGTATCTTTCGTCAACCATTAATACGGGGTCTGTTCCGTTTAAACTGACTTTAGCTAAATGCGAACTAATTGTATTGCAAGGCTGATTTAAGTCTTGTACACGACCTTTATTCATTTTTTCTCTTACTCTCAACATACCGTCAACTGCTCTTTGACTGAAAAACCATTTTTCATCTTTATTGGCTTTTTTGTCAATTACTTGTTTCAGTTTAATTTTAGAACCATTTAAAGTTGATGGTTGAGGAAAACGAAAATTAAAATAATCTTCAAAGTCCCTAAATCCAATAATAAATACACGTTCTCTTTTTTGAGGAACGCCAAATTCCGAAGCATTTAGAAGTTTGTGATGAATATAATAACCTGCTTTTTCAAATTCTTTAACTATCATTGGAAATGCTTTTCCTTTGTTTGCTGAAAGCAAACCTTTGACATTTTCGCCAATAAAAAATCTTGGTTTTTTTTCTTTTAAAACATTAACCATTTCAAAAAATAATTTACCTCTGTCGTCTTTAAATCCAAGTCTAGGAGGATTTTGGGCACTTATTGAAAATGATTGACAAGGAAATCCGCCCAATAAAATATCGTGGTCAGGTACTTCACTTGGAACAATATCTCTCACATCTTTTAATTCACATTTATGCGAAAAATTATTATTATATATTTTAGTCGCATAGGCATCATTGTCAACTGCATAAACAACTTCAAAAGGTAAAGCACCAAAATGCTTATTAAGGAAATTGAAATCTCCTTGAATACCTAAATCCATTCCGCCACAACCACAAAAAAGTGATGCGACTTTTAGTTTTGGATTTCCATTAGTTTCTGCCATTGTCCTGATGTTATAGAAAATTCAACTACTAAATTTTTGTCCACTTTGATATTTCCTTGAGAATGTTGTTTTACGGGATTTTGAATAACGAAAATATTTTTCTCGCTATCGTTTACTACCAAATAATAGATAAAATAGTTTTCTCCCATCGTTTCCGCTGTATCCCATTCGTTTGGAGTTAATTTGAAACGATTATTATTAATCGCTTTTCGAGATTTGGTAGTTTTTACTTCAATGTATCTTTTCTTTTTCTCAATTTCAATACTTTGAATATCGTAACCAACGCCAAGAGGAGTTGGGATTTTATTAATTAAATGTTGTCGATTTGATTTTTCTTTAGTTCTTAAATATTCGTGAGCTAAAACCAAAGTTTCGCCATAATCACCAATAATTTTTGTTGGAACTTTTCTATCTCCAGTCATTCGAGAATAATACTCTTGTATTAAACTTGAAATATTTTCAGTTTGCGTTTTGTCTAAATGAGGTGCAAATGCTTCAATATTGTCAAAACTGTTTGCGTAAGCAAACCATTTTTCTTCAATTAAAGCAATTTCAGGATTTGAAATTGCTTTTTGTTTATAGAATTTATCATAAGATTTAAACCAAGTCGTATTGGCTAAATGATAATTTATAGCTTCTTTATTTTCATCATTTAGATAGTAATAATATCCTGTACCTTTGTGTTGAAGCAAGTTTGCTAAAACCATATAATCTAAAATGTCGCCAGCATACCTACAAACATCTCCGTTTGAAGGATATGTGCTTGTCGTTTCATTTTTGAGTTGTTCGTATTTGTGGTCGTATTCTATTTTTTCAATTCGGTTTTTCAAAATCAATTTCGCAACATCTTTTGGATGTCTTCCATCTCTTGTAACTCTTAAATCAAAATACGCACATTGGGTTAATTCTTCGGCTGTTAAACTGAATGGTTTACCTGTTATTTTTTCTCCTTCAATTAATAGTTGTAATACAAAATTGCAAGGTTTGAATTTTATACCAGTCTCAATTTGTTTAATCACATTTTGTGATTTGATATGTCCTCCTGGATATTGAAATGAATATAAAAAATAGTTGAAAAATTCGTCTAAATATTGATTGTTTGCTAATCTAACAGCAGTTTTACTTGGTTGTAGAAAACCATCTTTTTCTTGAATAAAAGCAAACAATGCAGAAATTTCAGTTCTCCAATTATCAATTGTTTTTTGTGTTGAAGTTGAATTTTTCTTAAACCCAAATAAGACCTTGTTTAATTCAGAATTAAACTCTTTTTCTGTCAGAATACTCATTTCCGAAATTGATGTCGCAACATAAAGTAAAACTTCCTCAACATCGTTTTTAAAACGAGGTCTTACGTGATGCAAACGAAAGAAATATTCGTCCGGTATTTTATATTTTGCTTGTTTACTCATATGTATTTCTTTATTTCTTTGGCTAATACTTTTGCCAATAAAGGCGGTACGGCATTTCCGACTTGTTTATACTGACTTGTTTTACTTCCTAAAAAAATGAAATTGTCGGGAAACGATTGTATTCTCGCACTTTCTCTAACAGTCGGCACTCGATTAAATTTGTAATGAAAATGATGTCTGTGTCCTGTGTCAATTGTAAAGCTTGGTTTTTTGCTATTTAATCGTGTCCAAGCAATATTTACGTTTCTCGTTTTTCGCAATTCTTCGGGTAAATCTTTATAATTTCCACCATCAGGTACTAACGAAATTATACTTGTCGTTTGTTCGCTGTGGTTCGTAATTTCGTGATTATTAATCTCATCAGAATTTCCTCTAATTAGTTTTTGATAATCAGATTTTGGTTCTGTTTTATATTTCGTTCCATCTGCCAAAGACTTCTCGGGTAAATCAGAAATCGCATCTTTTGCATTTACAGGGTTTACAGTTGTTGGTTTAGGAAAAATAAATTCTTTGTTATTTTTTGTACCAATAAAAAATGCACGTCTTCTATTTTGAGGAACTCCAAATTCCGAAGCCAATAAAACTTTACAAACAACTTTATAACCTAAATTTTCAAAGTCTTTTATTATTGTTTCTTTTACTATTCCTTGCCCCATAGAAACAATGTTAGGAACATTTTCCATTAGAAACACACTCGGTTTATAGAACTTTACGAAGTCCACAAATGATTTATATAGTTTATTTCGTTCATCGTCAATTATTCGTTTTCCAGCAATAGAGAAGCCTTGACAAGGTGGACCGCCAATTATTAAATCAACTTTTTTTATTCCAGTTTTGGTGCTTATTTCTTTAGGAGTTTCAGTGAATAAGTCAGCAACCAAACCTTTAGAATTGTTATGTGTATTTTCAAAAGTTGCAATTGCGTCTTTCCAATGGTCTATACCTAAAACAATATTATAACCTGCTTCTATAAAGCCGAACGAAAGCCCACCACAACCACAAAATAAGTCTATAACCGTTGGTTTTGAATTACTCATTTTTGTTTATGTGTTTTTAAATATTCAACTTTCTCTTCAGCTACCATCATAGCTTTTAAAGCGTTCTTTTCATCTTTAACAACGTCATAAATTTGGTCGGCAAGCCAAAGTGTCAATAATTCATCGTCTTTAACTTTAAGTATTACAGCAATTTTTAATACTGTTTCTTTTTTTGCCTGTCGCTCTCCACGTTCAATTTTACTTAATTGAGCTGTGTCCATTTCAAGTATAGATGCAACTTGTCTTAAAAGTAAGTTTTGCTCTTCTCTTAAAGTCCGTATTTTATTTCCGAATTGGCTACTCATTGTCTTTTATTTGACTTGACATTATTTGGCAAATGTAATGTAAATAAATTTGATTCTATACAAATGTTCAAAATAATTTTAGGGTGGTGGGTGGGCTTTGGGTGCGGTTGGGCTAAATTAAATGTTGTGTTTTCGGGTTGGCAAGTGCGTTGGTTTCCGCCCCGATCCTAACTGATACCACTTTCCGACTATAAATGATGCCACTAATTTTGTAATCAGACGTAGACCTTCAAAAGGATGTCTATGACCACCATTGTATGTTTGCATTGTGAAAGAATTGTTCTGAGGAACAAAAAGCTCAAACATCACGAGCAGCGTTATTGTAATTTAGCCGGGTGTCAGCGTGCGCGCAGGCTATTGTTTGCCCGGAAGAAGTATGAAAAAGACAAGAAGTTCCGCAGTGCCAAGTTGGTTAAGGCAATGGCATATCGTAAAAAAGACCGGTTAAAATACAGTGAATACATGTTTACTTACCGTGACTCTCATCCGGAATATGTATTAAAGAACAATCAAAAGCAGCGGGATCGGTATGGGCAAAAGAAAGGGAAAAAAAGTGGGGAAGAAAAGATTGTAAATCCATACACGTTAATGCCACAACAATCTGATATTGAGCATGTTTACGCGATGTGTGTGCCCTGCATGAGTCATGCAGCGCACACTTGTTGTAAGCTGTTGAAAAAGATCAAAAATACAAATTTATATTCATCAGACTATAATAAGTGTGTTAATTTTCCAGAGGGTGAAAGTCCCTTACGGTGGGAGTCGTGTCCCTAACGTTAGCAAGTCGCAAGGGTGTTTACCGTGAGGTAAAATCTGAAGGAAGCGAGACTGCAAATGCCTGTACTGACGAACAGAAACCGGATATGAGGCCGGAATGAGCGGGTGAGCAAGCACATCATTGTGAGGCCCAAAGAATACCAAAACTCATTCTCGTAGATCCGGCAGCGATAGGCGGAAGGAAAATGCTCTTACCAGGGGAGATCTTGGAATAGATTCGGTTTCTATGCGCCAAGAAGTCAGCAGAGGTCATAGTAGTCGTGGAAAACGAGTTGCGAACAGATACCGCAGAGGTCTCACAGAACGATAAAGGACTGAACATTAAATTGTTCCAAATGCTGTAAGGAGGTCTAAACCAAGAGTTTACCAGCCTTACAATAAGCGGAACAGAGAAAACGACAAGTATTATTACCAGATGATTGAGAGGATAGTTAACGGAAATAATCTGCAAAAGGCGTGTCAGAAAGTGATGTCGAACAAAGGTTCTGCAGGCATCGACGGCATACCCGTGCAGGAGCTTTCGGCCTATCTTGGAATCAACAAGGAACAGTTGACAATCGCCTACGAAGGAGTTTCAGAATCTGACAGGACTTCGACAAGCGAACGCATTGCTGCCTTCGAGATGACCCGGGAACAGCTTGTTAGCACCATATTATCCGGGAACTATCAACCTGAAGCCATCTTAGGGGTGGAGATACCAAAAGATAACGGAAAGAAACGCCTTCTGGGTATTCCAACTGCTACCGACCGCATGTTACAACAAGCGGTTCATCAGGTTATCTACCCGAAATTCGAGATTGAGTTTAAATCCTACAGTTATGGATTCCGACCCAAACGCAATGCCCATCAGGCAGTACTTCAGGCACAGTTGAATATCAACGAAGGCTATCAACACATTGTGGATATAGACCTTAAGAACTTCTTCGATGAAGTTGACCATTGTATTCTTTTGCAACTGTTGTACCGCAAAATTAAATGCCCGCTCACCTTACGCCTGATCCGCAAATGGCTGAGAGCGCCCATCTTTATAAATGGCAAGCTCACCAAACGCAGAAAAGGTGTTCCACAGGGAAGTCCACTAAGTCCATTACTATCCAATATCATGTTGCATGAGCTGGACAAGGAACTGGAAAACCAAGGGCTCCGTTATGTCCGCTATTGCGATGACTTTAGTATTTATTGCAAAAATCATAAAGCAGCCCGCAAGGCAGGAAATAACATCTTTTTGTTCCTGAAGAACAAACTGAAACTGCCTATTAACCGGGAGAAAAGTGGCATACGTAAACCGGTGAACTTTGAGATTCTTGGGTTCAGATTTGTGCCCACGTATATCAAAGGGGAGAAAGGCAAATATCAACTGGTGGCTTCGGATAAAAGTTGGAAAAGGCTAAAGCAAAACCTGAAATCAATTACGAGGAAAACCGCTCCAATGTCTTTTAGTGAGCGTGTCAGAAAGCTAACAGAGGTTCAAAGAGGATGGGTGAATTACTTCCGAATGGCAAGTGTCCACGAAAAGCTCAAACACCTTGACGGCTGGGTACGCAACCGACTAAGATACTGTATATGGAAGGATTGGAAGAAACCGGAAAGGAAGAGAAAGAATCTCATCCGATTAGGAGTTGATAATAACCACGCCTATTCCTGGAGCAGAACCCGTATGGGTGGCTGGGCTGTCGCCCAAAGCCCGATTCTGGGTACTACTATTACCTTAAAACGCTTAGCTAAACGGGGTTATAAATCAATGCTCGATTACTACTTAAAAGTATCTCCACAATTTAATGAACCGCTGTATACGAGACCCGTACGTACAGTGGTGTGAGAGGCGTACTCCGTCAGGTAATGCTGGCGGAGCCGTCTACTCGATT
>CAIXTV010000305.1 GCA_903922465.1 uncultured bacterium | reverse complement strand
CTTATTAAGCTTTCCCGATGTCTTATTAAGCTTTCCCGATGTTCCATTAATGACGCGGAGTGTAATAAAAATGCTTCGGAGTGTAATAAAAATGCTTCGGAGTGTAATAAAAATGCTTCGGAGTGTAATAAAAAAGTCGCGAGATGTAATGAAAAAGACACGGAGTGTAATGAAAAACTTTCCGGATGTTCTGTTAATGAGTCAGAATGTAATGAAAAACTTTCCGAGCGTAATGAAAATGTCACCCAGTGTAATAAAAAACACACCCAATGTTCTATTGAAATCTCCTTATGAAATAAAAACGTAACGGAATATTTGGCAAAACGTAACAATAAAAATATTTAATCAACCGAATAAATTTAATACACCTGATTATTAATGCATTAATAAAATTTCAATATTAAATTTAAAAAAACATGAAAATATATTAATCAATTGTAACGTTATATCAAAAATAAAGTAGTAAATTTGAAGCAAAATAATATTTCATTATGGAACAAGAAAATAAAAACCAATTGCTCGCAGCAGAAGCGGGTCTCCAAATCTTAGATTTATACCACGAAGAGTGGGAAAATCTCGAAGCCTGGGAAAATGCCCAAGCTGCTTTAGTTGAAAACATCGAGCAAATACATGCAACCGATGTCGTTGCTACTACCGATTATACCGGAGCAGCCCGAACTAAAAAAACCATTCGCCTTGAAACCGGGGCCAAGGCAAATGTAATTTGTGGCCCCCTAAAATCATTCCTTCTTAGCATTCCTGATGAAAATCAAGAAGCTACCGTTCATTTTTCAAAATCACAATTAGTTTCCGCTTCCCAAACAACGCTTTCCGATCGTTGGACTTTAATAATTCAAGTGGCAAAAAAACCTGATAATGCAGCATTTTACACAGGAGGCTACGGAATCACCTCTCAAATGATAACCTCTTTGCAAGAAGGCGTCGATGAATTCAATCTCGCAGTGCCAAAACCAAAAGCAAATAAAGCCATAAAAGCAGCCGCTAATAAAGATTTAAAAGCAGAATTTAAAACCCTAGCTACTGTTAAAGCTACTGTCCTAAACCTTGCACAAGGCAAAAGCCTCAGCAATAAAACTTTCTACGAAGCCCTTGTCTCTGCTTTCGGAATTAGTGATACAGGAACATTCAATCAAAACGCAGTTCTAACCTTTCGCGACTTTGCCACCAATGTCATTCTCTACAAAGTAAAAGCAACCTTCACTAAAGGGAGTCAGTCATTTGTTAAATATAGCACCAAAAGCGGAAAAATCACCATTAAAGGTAAAGAACAAGGCAATTGGACTGTGCTCATCGAAGCCGAAACCTATGTTTCTCAAAACCTAACAAACGTATCTTTCGATCCCGAAAAACCCATTCTAAAAATGACCATTAAGCTGGTAAAAGCATAAAAGAATCACCCATTGCCCAATTCTTAAAGGCCAACACTCCTCCCTAATCTTCCATTAGCCCTCTTGCCAAATCTTTTTCTCGCTATTAAATTTAATTGCTTTTCTGTTTGATGGAAGAAAAACCAATTAAAAAAATGATGTGTATTATAATAATGAGTAATTTTGATAGATAAAATATTTGATTTTATAACATCGAAACCAGTAAGAAACATTTAAAACTATGCAATATGAAAATCCATTGGACATTTCTTCTCTTATTGACAGGCATAATAACTATCAATGCCTGTAAAAAGGATGCTGACGTAATTGTAACTCCCACGCCCACACCAACACATCATTTTGACACCCTTTTCCCCTTAAGCTATTTCCCGGCCTATCCCGCTTCATTTTGGAGATATATCAACTCCGCAAACGATACAGTAATTTGCAAGACAGATTCATCCTATAAATTAGATTCTTATGTTTATTGGGGAAATCCCTCCGATACATTTTATGTACCTTACTATAATAATGTTCCCATTTGGGGCTATCAATCCCATTCAGGTTCACAATATAATCATTTTGGACCTATGTGGACGTTGTTATCGGAAGGTGCGGTGGGAACGAATTGGCAATTATACTTTGATAATGGAAATGGCTCGGCGAGAATGGTGGTAGCCAAAGACAGCTCAGTTTATGTTAATGGCGTTTACTATTACCCAACAATAGTCATTAAACAATATCCATATCCTCCACTGATGGGTGGACCAAACCATTGGAATGGCATGACTTATTATACTAAAGATATTGGTATGGTTAAGCAAGACACGTGGAATCCCTCCGATTCCACAATCACCACCTTAATGCTTTACGATTATCATATTAATCATTAGCTGCAAAAAATAAAACATAATCTTCAGCTGATTAAATTGTAAAAGCATATTCCGAGCAAGGAAATTGATATAAAACAAGGAATAACGATTTTTGATTTTAGAAATTAAAGAAAATTTTAAACTATTCGGGGTTTCAAATTCACCAAATACACCCCTGCAATAATCAACAATATCCACAACAGATGCGACCAGGTGAACAATTCCCCATCGGCTACTCCCCACATCAAAGCAATGACAGGCATAAGGTAAGTGACCGAAGAAGCAAACACTGCCGTGGTGATTTTGATGAGTTTGTTGTAGGCAATCACCGAGAGGGCTGTCCCGACAACTGCCAAAATGCAGATATACATCAAGCCTTGCAGTCCGTCGGGTTTATTGATGAGGTCGTGCGTGAAATCGGTTCCGAGCAAAAGGAAAGCCGTTGCCGGAATGCCCATGATGAAGAAAGCAAAAGTGGTGATGGTGATGGCATCCACCCCATGCAGGAATTTCTTCAGCAAATTGGCGTTGATGGCATATAAAATGGTAGCGATGATGATGAATATTCCAAACGAAAAATTAAACTGAAAACCTTTTCCACCGGCTATCATCATCAAACCCAACGCCCCTCCCAAACCGATGAATACACCCGTGAGATTATACCAGCGGGTTTTAGTCCCGAAGAAAAGTAAGCCGGCAATCATCGTAAATAAAGGGGTGAGCGAATTGAGGATGCCAGCTGTGGAACTATCGATGCCCGTTTGCGCATAAGCAAACAAAAAGGCGGGGATGCCGTTGCCGATTATCCCGGCTAAACCTATATAAATCCACATCTTGCGCGGGACATTTTTAAAGCGTTTGAAAGCGAAAGGCAGCAGAAAGATGAAGGTGATAACGATGCGCGAAGCTCCCAATTCGACACTCGAATAGGTGATAAGCGCTTTCTTCATGAGGATGAACGAACTCCCCCAAATCAGCGCTAAAGCGAAATAAATAATCCAGGGGAAGAAGGTGCTTTGACGAAGTGTTTTCATGGGCAAATTAACGTTTATGAAGAATTAATGTTCAGAAATAAGACTCAAAACCCAAAAGCACCACAGCATAAAGACACGACGCACCCCTTGGAATTTGGAATTTGAAACTTGGGTCTTTGAATTTCTTTCCTCATCTTACTTAAACGCTTTCTCCAGTATGCCATCGCCACCAAACTTCAGGCGTTCGAAATAGGAAGGCGTTTCTTTGTTCATGAGTTTATCGACATACATTTTGGCGAGATATTGACCCAACATAAAACCCTGACCTTTTAATCCTAAGAATAAACCTAATTCGGGATCGATGACCATTTTGGGTTCGATATAATAGCCCGACCACATCGCCTGGAATCCAACGGAAGAAATCTGGGGAATCCAATTCACAAACACTTCCGAAACAATTTCGATGAACTCGCGGGAGTTAAAACGGAGGTCTTTATCGGTTTCGAGAGGTTCGATTTGAGGCGAAGCACAGGCAATAATCTGACCCGTATCGGCCAGCTGCTGACCATACACGGCAGTGAAACCCTTGTAAGCCCTGCGGTCGATAAGCATGTCAAGAGGATTGCCATTAACACCCAACATGGGTAAACGACGTGTGATGAAAGCCTGATGTTTCACAGGATACAAACCCGTTTCTATGCCTAAAGGTTTGGCAAACTTCCACCCATTGCTTCCCATGGCATTGATGAAATAGGGCGTATGATATTCGATGAATTCCTGCTTATGATTGCGCACCAACACACGATACATGTCGTTGGTTTTTTCTACATCAATCAATTCGCAATCTTCAAGCAAGGTCCCATTATGTTGAAGGGCAATCTGACGCAAGGCTTCAATCACCTTTCCTGGGGTTGCCTGCCAGCAATCCTTGGTCTTCAGCGCTGCCTGATAAATTTTGTTTTGTGTATTATAATAAGGAGAAATCTCTTTCTGGAACTTATCAGGTGTCAGCATCACGGCATCCTGCCAAGCCATCGACTCTTCTAATGCCTTATACATCTTATCGTCGTGAGCAAAGTTCACATAATTAATCAAACGGAAGTCGATGTCGTGATGATGTTGCAAATCGCGGAATATTTCAAGATTATGCTTTGCAATATCGGCCAGTTCAGGCACACTGAAAACGGGGCGACCCCCGGCGATATTACGCCACGAAGAACCAAAACCGGAATTCAGCAACACAGGCTCCATGCCTGCTTCAGCCAAATAGCGGAACAAAGACGAACCGCCAATGCCACCGCCGGCAACCAAGGATTTCACTTCAATCTTTTGAATATTGTTTTGTTTGATGTTGGGGATAACCTTATCGTGAAGCTGATTGGGATATAACTCGCCAAGGGTGATTTGATTTGAAAGCGGAGCACGAGGCGTAGCACTTCCAATCAGTTGAATGCCCTTCGAACGAAGATTCAAACGAAGACGCGGAATGCAACGTTTCCCGCGACAAGGGCCCATACCCATGTGGGTGGTGTGTTTCACCTCTTCAACAGAAATAAACTTGCGGTCGCCCACTATCTCCATGATGTCTTCAACCTTCACATCATCGCAATGGCACATATACATTTCCTGAGCTTCTTCTTGTTTAAAAGGAACAGTTTTCACCTTTTCAGGATAATTTTCTTTGATGATAAAACCCGAAATCTTAAGGAAGTTATCTTTGGAAAGCTCAGCTTCGGTTTTTAGTCGGGCAATATGAGTCTTATTGGGTTTACGTAATAGTTTATCAATCCAGCCATCTGCAATAACGTTGGAATTATTATCGACCAAATACACCTCTTTCTTTTCTTCCACATCAAACTCAACAGGGATAAAGAAAGTCTTTTTAGGAGGATTATATCCAAAGATTGCCAGTCCAGGACATTGAAATACGCAATCCATACAACCTACACATTTATCAAAATCAATTTGAGGAACGGTGCTCGAAGAAGATTTGGTGATGGCGCTATGCGGACAAGAGAAAGCACAGGGATTACAAGCAAAACCATATAGGCAATCGATAAGAACAAAGGGCTTGTTCATCCTTTCTTCGGCAGGCATATAAGGCTTTTCAATGATTTTAACGGGGTGTTGCTGCGAATCGAAATACTCTTTCGAAACATCCAGATATCGGTCGTAATTATACGAAGCCCCCATGCAATCGAGAATCTCGTAAGCCACTTGTTTACCCCTAAGCACCGCACTGGTTCCTTCCCCAATACGAATGGCATCGCCTGCTCCAAAGCATTTCCTGCCGAACATCTCGCGACCTTTAATCAATAAATCATTATCGGGAATTAAACCTGTACAAATATTAATCGCATCTATTCCATCAATCACCTTTTCGGTTCCGGGGATGGGCTTGAAGTTTTCGGCTTCAACCACAACAGCTCCTATAATTCCATCACGATTTTCATTTGGGATGGCTTCAATAATCATGTGCGAAAGCATAACGGGAATGCCCAACCTTCTCACCCTGTTTGCCTGAACAGGGAAACCTCCTTCGTGAGGCAAAGCTTCCACAATGGCTTTTACTTTTGCACCTGCCTGAGTTAGCTGGTAGCTGGTCAAATAACCAATGTTTCCGGCACCAACGGTTAATATGTTTTTCCCTAAAAGGGTAAGCTCCATGTTCATCATCTTCTGGATAACCGCGGCAGTGTAAACTCCCGGCAGGTCATCATTAATGAAACTTGGCATAAAAGGAATAGCACCGGCAGCAACAACAAAATATTCGCAATCGATGAAAAAGATTTCTTCGGTTTTGAAGTTCTTAACCACGATGCGGTTTCCTTCGAGAATATCCCAAACCGTAGAGTTTAACATGATACCCGTATGGTCGTCACCAGCTAATAAATCGGCAATTTCGAAGCCACGCATGCCGCCATATTGTTTTTCTTTCTCGAAAAAGAAGAACTGATGCGTTTGCATATTGAATTGCCCACCAATTTTGGCATTGCTATCCACCACTAAATTGGAAATATTATGCTGATTCATGATTTCGCGGGTTGCCAATCCGGCAGGACCTGCACCAATGATGACCACATTTGTTTTATATACTTTGAAAGGCTCGGTTCGATTATAATTGATTACCTCAGGAACATAGTCTTTCGGAATTTCGTTCACTTCTTTCACCTCATCGCATAAGGTGATGCAGACTCTTTTAATTTTTCCATCCACCAACATTTCGCAGGCACCACACTTACCAATACCACATTCGAGGCTACGGTTTCTGTTGTCTAAACTGTGACTATGTATGGGATGTCCCGCCTGATGGAGAGCAGCAGCAATGCTAAATCCTTTTTCGGCAGCTATGATTTCCCCGTTGAATTTGAAATTTGTTGGATGAGTTTCGGGAATTGGAAGTATGGGATGTTGGGTTATTTTGTGCATATTGAAATGAGTTTTAAGCAGTAATTTATCCTCTTTAATTTAAAGCAAAATTACTCCCTATTTTTAAATTAGCAACCCAAATTTGAAATGATTTTGAATGTTCTAATTTTCGATGAAAATATATTTTTTATATTTGCTCATCAACTTTTAAAAATTCATTACTTTTGATAAATCATTTATGTAAATATATTCGCTATGAAAAAGTACTATCAATTCATTTTCCTATGTTTAATTACCTTGTCAGGTTTTACTCAAACTCCTAATGTCTTGCGATTAAAAATTGTTGGAACAGACGGGATTGATGAAGCTGTAATAAGAATTAAAACTGGTTCTACTTTTGGCTTTGACAATAGTTACGACGCCTATAAAATATTAGCAACGAGTGTGCCACAGATATACACCCTTTTGAGTAATGGGACTATGCTGTCCATTAATTCTGTTCCAGAAATAGTAAATGAATATGATTTTTCTTTAAGCATAAAAATATTTATTGATGGACAATATAACGTAAATACGACAGGTCTTTTATCTTTTCCTACTACTCTTGGCATCTTTTTAATTGACCAATACACAAATACAACTAAAAATTTGAAAACAGATTCGCTGTATACTTTTAATGCTTTGGTTTCGGAAAGTAGCAATCGTTTTTTAGTTAGATTTATTCAGCGTCCTTTGGATGTAAGTTCGTTTTCTGCTACTGCTGCCGGTTCTCATCAAATTAATTTAAGTGCAAGTCCAAATACAAATAATGATTCAATAGTAGTAATATATAATCAAAGTGGAGTCTTTACGACTCCAAATGATGGTAATGCTGCAGGGAATCTTAATACTTCCTTTGCAGGAGGTACAATATTATACAAAGGTTTAGTTGGCAGCCTTCCTAATCACAGTGGCTTAAACCCAAACCAGCACTTTTATTATAAGGTTTTTTCATTCAATCATATGAAAATGTATTCTTCTGGTCTTGCAGCTGATGCTATTACAACTCAATTGCCTGTGATTAATATTGATTCAGTAAATAGTTTTGGAAATCAATTGATAAATACTGCCTCTACCGATCAAATGTATACTGTTTCAGGTAACTATTTAAATGGGAGTATTAGAATGTTTCCTTCTGCACATTTTCAGATTTCAAACTTAGGTGGAGGAAGTTTTAGTGCAATGGATTCTATAATACTGACACAGATTGGAGGTGTTGTCGCCCCAACACAAATATTTGTTAGGTTTTTACCTACGGCTGTTCAGACTTATGTTGAGAAAATCGCACATGTGAGTATTGATGCTGATTCCGTTTTTCTGAATGTTGTTGGTAATGGGATAAATCCTTTAAAAAACTGCTCTATAACTATGCTTTTGCAGGGTTTATTTAATACGAATAACAATATAATGAATGAGGTAAAAGAAGGGTATTCCGAATTGCCTGCATGGGGAGCAGGTATAGCCGATAAAATCAATATCGAACTACATCAGGAAAGTGCTCCTTTTGACTTGGTGTTGGCCTTAAATAATCAGGATTTACATACCAATGGTTTAGTTAGTTTCACTGTTACGGCTGCATATTCAGGAAACTACTACCTAAAAATCACTAACCGTAATCATATGCTAACTTGGTCGGCTATTCCCCTTTCATTTGAAGGCGAAACGATTAATTACAATTTTACGACAAGTGCAATTCAGGCATATCAGTATGCAGGTGGAATTGAACCGCAAATTCAGGTGGCGCCTGGCATTTATGCTTTTTACCTTGGAGACCTTGATCAAGGTGGTTGGATTGATTCTGATGATTTCAATTTGTTCGAGCCAGCCTTAACTGAAGGAATAGTAGGTTTTGTTGCTGCTGATTTTAATGGGGGAGGTTGGGTCGATTCCGATGACTTTAATCTTTTTGAAACAAGACTAACAGCGGGAACTTATGCTCAGTTTCCTTAAAATGATTTTGTTTTCGTTGATTTTACACAAAAGCGCAGTCTGAAATCAGTGAAGAAATGCTATTAGCGGAACCCTGATAGACTTCTAAACTAGGGAAAACAAGACTCAATTAGCTTTTTGGGTCAATTTTACAGGAATCAATAAATATTTATTCAAAATAATTATTCACGAGAGTGATTTTTCAATAATCAGTTCGTCAGCAGATTAAGTCTCACTTTCGATTAGCTTCTTTGAATAATCTTTTGAAATTAGAAGAAAGAAGAGGAATAATTCAAATTAAATTTGTCTATTATCAGGTTTTTATTAATTTTGCAATCCTTTTAAGAAAATTTGTTCTTTGAGTTTATGATATTTTTCAGGATGACGATAGAAATTCTTTTGTTGTTTTGAGAAGGAGAGATGGGTGAGTGGCTGAAACCAACAGTTTGCTAAACTGTCGTATTCGTAAGGGTACCGGGGGTTCGAATCCCCCTTTCTCCGCACAATCGTTTATTAACGGGGTATGGCGCAGTCCGGTTAGCGTGCCTGCTTTGGGAGCAGGAGGCCGTAAGTTCGAATCTTACTACCCCGACATTTGTTAATAGATAAAGCGGTCCCGTAGCTCAGTTGGATAGAGCAACAGCCTTCTAAGCTGTGGGTCGCTGGTTCGAATCCAGCCGGGATCACAGGCATTAAAATTTTGGAAATACCTTTAGAGGTGTTTCCATTTTTTGTTTGGGGTGGTTTGGTTTAGGTGTTTAGTGGTTTAGGTGTTTAGTGGTTTAGGGGAAGACCCAAGACCCAAATTCCAAATTCCAAGACCCAAGAGGGAAATCGCATAATTGAAATGGCATTGCAAGGAGAAGCCCTCATTTTGAAACGTCATTGCGAGGAACTGACCTGCCCAACAGGCAGGGAAGCACGAAGCAATCTCCAGAACAAACAGCTTTTTAGACAATTAGTAGTTTAGTCCTTTAGGAAGAAAAAGACCCAAGGCCCAAATCCCAAGACCCAAGATCCAAGGGGGAGTTTAGACATTTAGACTATTAGGCTTTTAGTTTTTTGGAATTTTATTTAATTGGAAAACCTGTTAGGTTTTGGTTCTAATTATGTCCTTAGTGAGTAAATAGGGTCGTCTAGATTAATAGACTTATTAGCAAAACCCAAATTTTAAATTCCACGCCCCAAGGGGGGACAGCATGTTTGAAACATCATGGCCATTTCCCATTTCTTGGGCATACCATTAATATGCAATAATGAATTACTCTTTCATTAAGTTTCTGATTTTAACACAAAGAAAATCCACCATGTTCACAAAGAGGAATCCCTTCAATATATAGTAAAAACTCTTTGTGAACTTTGAAGAAAGCTTAGTGTTCCTTGTTTTTAATTTTATTCCTACTCTTCGGCAAGATGCCGGTTAAACAGGGCCTAGCAGGACGCTACGCCCAACGAGGGAAACACAAATATTTTTACCATCTAATAAGTCTGCTGTTTTTTAATCCCATTGGCCAAGCCCTTTATTACTCAAACTTTCCTATAGAATGTTATGTAAAGATAATAAAAGCAGAAAGCTTCCA
Organism: uncultured bacterium; assembly: GCA_903922465.1. Lineage (GTDB taxonomy): Bacteria > Bacteroidota > Bacteroidia > Bacteroidales > CAIXTV01 > CAIXTV01. The sequence continues at coordinate 2,175 of CAIXTV010000305.1, read as the reverse complement.
TCTTTTCAAAAGATGGAAGCTTTCTGCTGTAATAACAGGCTTAGTGGGCTCATGATTTGTCAAATTCAAAAGTTGACAAATCTCATCCTTTCAGATTAAACAGAAGTTTATATTTAATTTTCATTTCTTTTCCGAATAGCCAAAGGAATGGCAAATTTTGGCAAAAAGCCTATGAATACTGTTATTAGCTTTAATAGATAACTATATATTTCTTTGTATATATAGAATACTATTAAGATTACGAATGAACTTGCTATACCCATAACCGCAATTTTAATCGAATTTCCAATATTATCATAATCACCATAAATGGAGTTAGGAATAAGCTCATTAAACATACGTGTGCCTGGTATCAATCCTAAAATTAAGCCTGGATAACTGCTTAATGGAGCATAAACGTATGAACCTACCATAGTGGCTATGATTTGAAGAATACCCCCGTATATAAAAAGGATAAAGAGTAATTCACCCAAAATCAAAATCAGCTTAGGAAGGGTTTTGTTAAAAACAAAATCTAATAGACCCAAATATACTTGCTCGTTTAATTGTTCTGTCCTTTTCTTTAAGATACTATATAAAGTCCAAGCAGTTAAGATGCTAATACTAAAACCAAGAACAAGGCCAATAATAGCACCAAATTGTTTGCCTCCGCTTATGCCTTCGTTGGTAATATAACTTTTAATATAACCTTCATACCCAAATAGCCCTACAATGGCTAAATAAATGCCTCCGAGTAAAAGTGCGATAGCTGTCAAAGACAAAAGAAATGTAATGATGTTTTTGAAAACATTTCCATCATCCAATTTCCCAAGAAAAGGAATGATTAATTTGGCATAAGCTTTGTCAACAAAGGATAGCGAAACAAATGGTAAGTTTTTTTCCATGATTTTTTATTTTCCCCCTACTCTCTAGCTTTTCAGGTAACGCCCCCAACATGACACCCTATTGGGACGGGTTCGTTTTTTATAGTGGGTTCTGTCTCCACTGGGTTTTTAATGATGTTTTTTAGTTTTAATGGGTTCGCTTCGACAGGCTAAGCGGCCATAAGATTTGTCAACGTTCAAAGATTTGTCAAATTCAAAAAGTCACCAAATATCAGCTTATTAAATCACCACTGCTTTTTTAGCGGGACTTGTATTGGCAAGGGGTTTTCCGGTTTCTTTGCTTTCATACACTGCAATAAACCAAACGGTTTTCCCAATATCATCGACATTGAAATGATGTGTTATCTTCCCTTTTTTGGTTGTTCCCAAATACTGCATCTTTTTAATGTCGGTAGGCTCGGTATCGCCAAAATAAAGAAAAACAATAAGATCTTTTGCTCCATAAGGTAATAAGGCGTCTTTTGAGGCATCGTTGATGATTTCCAAATCAGCTTGAAGATGCATATTATTTATTTTAATAATTGAAGGCAAACTGTTATTAACGGTGATTTCAGGCACGGTGTCATCATATTTTTTCACTCCGAAATGGAGCAATGTAACCTTACCTTCGTCGCCAGCGACGGCAGTTTGGATTTGGCCACACCAACTGTTGACGAAATCGTTAGTAATATCATCGCGGTAGGCATTAATATTAATAGTACATTGTTTTTCCTGATCATTTAAACTAGCTCGCTTCAAGCATTCATTTTGCATAAGCGTTAATTTTTCTCCCACATCTACTGCAGTAGGATTAAGATTAGGGACAATGGTGTCGTATTCAATTTGAGCCTGAATTTTTATGTCGGCATTTTCCATGAATTCTTTTTCAGGTAAATCGCTAACATTTGCTGTTACAATGGTTTTGTTTGGCATGATACATCTGTTTTAATGAATAGAATTATTTTGGTTTGTTTTTAAATATGTTGTATTACAATTGTTTATGCTGTATGTTTCACTTAGGGGGTAAGTTTTTTGTCTTTTATTGCTTATTCCCTTTTTTGAAAATCCGGCTCTTTTAATTGAGACGAAAATCATTTCCTTTGAGACGGAAATCATTTTCCTTGAACCGGAAATCATTTCCTTTGAACCGGAAATCATTTTCCTTGAGCCGGAAATCATTTCCTTTGAGACGGAAATCATTTTCCTTGAACCGGAAATCATTTCCTTTGAACCTTTAGGTCCTACATTTGAGTTTGTTGTTGTTCCCGATGAGGCTGAAATCATATCCTTTGAATCTTGAGCTCCTTCCTTT
>CAIXTV010000304.1 GCA_903922465.1 uncultured bacterium | reverse complement strand
TTCGGCTGCTCTTGTCGTAACTTCGGCTGCTCTTGTCGTAACTTCGGCTGCTCTTGTCGTAACTTCGGCTGCTCTTGTCGTAACTTCGGCTGCTCTTGTCGTAACCTCGGCTGCTCTTGCCGTAACCTCGGCTGCTCTTGTCGTAACCTCGGCTGCTCTTGTCGTAACTTCGGCTGCTCTTGTCGTAACCTCGGCTGCTCTTGCCGTAACCTCGGCTATACTTGCCGCGACCTCAGTAATACTTGCCTTGACTTCGGCTATACTTGCCGTGACCTCGGCTATACTTGCCATGACCTCGGCTATACTTGCCATGACCTCGGCTATACTTGCCATGACCTCGGTAATACTTGCCGTGCCCTCAGCTATACTTGCCTTTATAAAACCAAGACTAAGCGTCTAAAATAAGAGGAATAAGCTAATTATTTAATTGATTAGCACCCAAATCCAACCGCTAAAGTTATAGTTAGGTACACCTCCTGCATAAAACGTACGACGATGAGCCTTAGTAACTAAAATTGGAGTTGCCGATTTCTCAACATTAGTAGTTGGTGTTCCACTATCTGATTTGCGACTGATAGGAATCACCGATGCTTCACGAAAAGCATACCACGATCCGACATCCAAATCACAAAGACGCACGTCGTTTTCGGTGCTAATTAGCCATTCCTCAATGTTTGCCTTCAGAGGCTCAACGTTTTTGGCCGATGCCTTTCCATATTCCCGAATATAAACTGCATGTTTTGCAACTGCTTTGGTTTTAATTTTAACAGCTCCCGAACCGTCGGGCACTACTTCAAAGGTGATTTGCATAGCACTTTTTGGGTCTTTAAGGCGGTAGCCTGCCTTTAAGGCGATGTTGATACCCACATTTACATCGCCCGCACTCTTAGATTCTTTGCGTGCAATTGACTGAATTTCGGCCGCATTCTCACTGTAAGCGTCAACGAGGTTATTTGCAGCAGTTGTTACATCTGCCTTAGTGGCAGTTGGTGGACTTTTCTTGTAATTGACATAAGTTGATTGAAGTGTAGTCCCAAGCAAATGCATTGCTGTATCATCATGAGTGATTGCTGCAAGTTCGGAGACTGTCGAGGCATTTTGAGCCAATGATGCCTCTACTAAATCCGAAACTTTATCCTTACGGTCAAGTTTAAGTACAATGATTCCTGAAATGTTTAGTTCTTGTGCCATAATTTTCTGATTTAATGATTAAAAAGTTTAATGTTGAAAATTGATTACAATGATTTTTTTGTTTTAAATTATTTATATTGATAAGACGCAACAAAAATAGCCTATTATTGTAGCATAAGTTTAAACTATTTCGCCAAAATGTTACAATATTCCGACTCAGGAACCTTTCACTGATTTCCTATATTCAGAAGGTGTCATCCTAACTATTTCTTTGAACTTAGCCGAAAAATACGAGAGATTCTTGTAATTATGTTCGTTAGCAATTTGAGTTAATGTCTTATTCTCATATCTTATAGATTCTTTATCAAATTCTATTCGTTGCATAATAATATAATGTTCAATAGTTTCGGGGGTTTTGCGTGAAAATCGTTTGGAAATGGTGTTATAATCCATGTTCATTTTCTTCTCTAAATAGACTGAATTTTTTACATTTAAATTACCAAGATGGGTATGTATCATTTCAATAATATAATATTTCACTTTTTCAACAAAAGCTTCTTCTGCATTACAAGCCAGTTCAATATTGAATTTCTGCAAACTCTTGTGTATTCCTACTAATTGCTGATGGGTGGGGTCTCCCGAAAATACGATTTCAAACAAATTTATTATTACATCCTTAAACCCCAACTTATGAAATTCCTTTTGCACATCCCATTTGCAATGGTTGCATATAATGTTTTTTAAATGTATCATCATGATAGTAATTTTTATTTTATTCTGTAAAAATACACAATAATAATGTTCGAAATAAAAAACACACAAAGAAAAAGTTCAAATGAGGATAGATTGAATTTGCGATTTGGCGATTTAGTGAATTAATGATTTTTGGGAAAACCTCGAAGATAAAAGCAAACATTTATCAGCTAAATGCGTTTAACTAAACTAAATTAAAACTTAAATTCTAAAAATGAGCGAAAATAAAAAGTTATCAGAGAAATTCATAGAGGTATTGCAACACGAAGGCATTGTGACCGTGGTATCCTGGGGTGTTGAAACCCATGTTGCCAATACATGGAATTCGTATCTTGTGATTACGCAAGACGAGCGCATTCTGATTCCTGCATTTGGTTTCAGGAAAACCGAAAAAAATGTTGACGTAAACCCTCAAGTAAAATTAACTCTGGGAAGTAAAAATGTTATAGGACATAATGATTATCCAGGAACAGGCTTTGTTGTTGAAGGCACCGCCAAATACATCAGTTCGGGCGATGAATATGATTTTATGAAAGAGAAATTTTCGTGGATTACAAGAGTATTAGAAATTACTGTTGAATCAGCAAATCAAATGATATAGATTTAAATCTGTAAATATATCAACATTAATTTGATGAATATGGGTTACATGCCCTTCCCTCCCCTAAACAACTAAACGCCTAAACCGCTAAACGTCTAAACAACTAAACCCCTAAACAACTAAACCCCTAAATGACTAAAAGTCTATTAGCCTAAACCCCTTTTTAAGAATAATAGTATCTTTGCCAAAAAAGAATTTATGTTTTCGGAAAGCATCAATACATATAAGAAACTTTTTGCATCCTTCGAAGGGAAGAACGTATTAATCATTGGGGATGTAATGGTTGACACCTATTATTGGGGGAAAGTAGATAGAATTTCACCTGAAGCACCCGTTCCAGTGGTTAATATTCAGGAAACCGATATCCGTTTGGGGGGAGCAGCTAATGTTGCCCTCAATGTGCAGCAATTGGGCGCCAATCCAATACTTTGTGCTGTTATCGGGAAGGATATCACCGGAAGCGATTTGATTGAACTGCTCGAGCAATCGAAAATGTCAACCACAGGCATAGTGCGCTCATCCCAGCGAATAACAACAAATAAACTGAGGGTTATTGGGAACAATGCTCAAATGCTTCGCATCGACCAGGAAACTGACGAAGCCATTACGGCAAAAGAATACAAAACCCTTGTCCAACAAATCGAGAGTATCTTCGAAAAAGAACGCATCGATGTGGTTGTTTTCGAGGACTACGACAAGGGTGTAATCACCCCTGACCTTATCAATCATGTTTCTGCTCTTGCCTTTCAAGCTGGAATCCCTGTGATAGTTGACCCGAAAAAAAGAAACTTCAATCAATATAAAAACATCACCCTGTTCAAGCCCAATTTCAAGGAACTTCGCGAAGGACTTAAGCTCGATTTGGATGTACAGAATAAAAAACAACTCTTCAAGGCTGTGAGTCAATTTCAGGAAAAGCAGCAAATTGACATTTTGTTGGTCACACTTTCCGAACATGGGGTGTTGGTGAGTTCTAAAAACACCGAAAACATATTGGAACAAATTATCATTCCTGCTCACTATCGCGACATCACTGATGTTTCTGGCGCTGGCGACACCCTCACTGCCACGGCAGCCCTATGCTTGGCCTGCACCATGACACCCCTGCAAATTGCAGCCATCTCTAACCTTGCCGGCGGACTGGTCTGCGAACAAGTTGGGGTGGTTCCAATAGATAAAGATGAACTTTTGAACGAAATACTTTACTTAAAGAAATAGGTTTAGAGAAATCACAAGCCTCAAATTCTAAGACACAAATAACCTCCCCCACCTTTGAACCCTTCTACTAACCTCAATAAAAACAAAGAGCATATCAGCGATATGTTTAATGACATTGCTCCCAGCTACGATAGGCTAAACCACTTGCTTTCGTTTCATATCGATAAAAGTTGGAGAAAGAAATTGGTTGCATCGGTCAAACAATGTAATCCTACCCGGGTGCTTGATGTTGCAACAGGAACTGGTGATGTAGCATTTAAAATACTTCAACAACACAAATGTAGCATCTCAGCCATTGATATTTCGGCCAAGATGCTTGAAGTAGCCAAACGAAAAGCAACTGAAGCAGACGTTAATGAAAGCATAGAATTTATCGAAGCCGAAGCAGCCCAACTGCCTTTTGCTGATGAAAGTTTCGATTGTATTACGGTGGCTTTTGGTGTACGTAATTTCGAAGACCTCGAAAAAGGCCTCACCGAAATGAAACGGGTGCTGAAACCCGGGGGTAAACTCTTAATCTTGGAGTTTTCGAAACCCAAACCTCCTTTCAGTTATTTATATGCATTATATTCATATACGATATTGCCCTTAGCTGGCCTGATGTTTGCCAAAAATGCCAAAGCTTATGTTTACCTTCAACGTTCGGCGGCTATTTTCCCAAACCGCGAAGCCATGCTAGATATCCTCAGCAAATGCGACTACAAGAAGGCAAAATACACTTCCTTGACATTTGGAATGGTTTGTCTCTACGAAAGTTTCAAAGAAAAACCGTAATTTTGCAATCCTTTACAATAATTAATAGTACTCGTCGTTATTGAACCATCTATTTAAAAACTTGAAAGCGAACAAAACATATATCCTCATTTGTCTACTGCTGATAAACCTCCAAATGGGTTTTGTTTCTGCACAAAAACAAGGAACTCAGAATTTATTAAACCTCGACAGAGCCAAATATCATTTTGGTTTCCTATTGGGTTTTAATCAGATGAATTTTGCCATAAAGCCCCTAAGCAACTTATCACAATTCGATTCTTTATTATCAGTTGAATCAAAATCACAACTTGGATTTAATATCGGTATTGTTTCTAACCTTAAACTGGCAAAATACTGGGATCTGCGTTTTATTCCTACCCTATCATTTGGTGAAAGGGACCTTACCTACGCCATACAGTTTCAAAACACCGATTATATTGGACATACAACCAAGAAAGTTGAATCTATATTTATTGACTTCCCCATTCATGTTAAACTAAAATCGGCGCGTATTGGCGACAATACCAGAGCCTATGTGATTGCTGGTGGGAAAATCTCCATCGACATGGCTTCTCAATCAAAACAAAAGGAAGACAATCCCGAAGACATTAAAGTTAAACTCTATCGCGACGACTATTTGCTGGAAGCAGGTGTGGGCTTCGATTTTTATATGGAATTCTTTAAATTATCTGCAGAAGTAAAAATGTCCTACGGATTTAAAGATCAATTAGTGCACGAATCGAATATGTATGCATCAAGTATCGAACGCCTTAACTCCAAAATATTCCAGTTCTCCCTCACCTTTGAGGGCGGAAAATATTAACCCATCCCGATGATTAAAGAAATCGAACTTGTTCTGAACCCAGAACAAGCCTTCCATTTAAAGAATAACACCCATCTTATTGCTCAAAAGCTCAGAGTTGAGAAGAATGACCTCTCAGGCTATTCTATCATTAAACGATCTTTGGACGCTCGCAATCGCCAGGTTCTAATCCGACTTCAACTTAGGGTATTTATTAATGAAGAATTTAATGCTTCCTTAAATAAGCCCACTTTCTTTTATAAAGATGTCCACAAGAGTCCTCAGGTAATTATTGTTGGAGCCGGACCAGCAGGATTATTTGCAGCCTTACGTCTTATAGAACTTGGGTTTCAACCTGTCGTAATAGAAAGAGGGAAAGATGTTAGCGCTCGCAAACTCGATATTGCCCAATTGAACCGCAAAGGAATCGTTGATAATGATTCTAATTATTGTTTTGGAGAAGGAGGTGCAGGCACTTTCTCTGACGGAAAACTGTACACCCGCTCCACTAAACGAGGTGATGTTGGTCGTATCTTACAAATACTAGTTAATCATGGTGCCCAAGCTGATATTCTTTGGGAAGCCCATCCCCATATTGGCTCCGATAAGTTGCCAGCGATAATTCAGGCCATGCGCGAAACCATCATTCAAGCAGGAGGTAAATTCCATTTTGGAAAAAAGGTTTGCAAGTTGGTAATTGAAAACAATAAGGCCATTGGTGTTATTGATCAAAAAGGCACTCAATATGAAGGTAAAGCCGTTATTCTAGCAACTGGCCATTCGGCTAGAGATACCTTTCAAATGCTCCTCGACCAACAAGTAAATCTGGAAGCAAAACCTTTTGCTTTAGGAGTTAGAATTGAACATCCTCAAGCTTTAATTGATAGTGTTCAGTATCATAGTAAAACAAGAAGTCAATACCTACCTGCTGCTGAGTATTCATTAGTAACACAAGTTGAGAACAGAGGGGTGTTTTCCTTTTGCATGTGTCCAGGTGGAATTATTGTCCCCTCAGCAACTGAAGGCTCTCAGGTGGTTGTAAACGGAATGTCTAACTCTAACAGAAACTCTCCTTATGCCAATTCGGGCCTTGTAGTTTCCGTTAATTTGCAAGACTTGAAAAATCCAACTGATCCCCTTTGTGGACTTAAATTTCAGCAAGAAATAGAAAATGCTGCTTTCATTACTGCAGGGCAGAGTCAGAAAGCTCCTGCTCAACGCGTAAGCGATTTCCTATCATCTAAAATATCTTCATCTATTCCCGACACTTCATATCATCCTGGAACTATTTCTGCTCCTTTGCATGATATACTACCAAGATGGATTAGTTCTTCACTTCAAAAAAGCTTATTAGTCTTTGATAATAAAATAAAAGGTTTTATTTCTGAAAATGCAGTACTATTAGGTTTTGAAACGCGAACATCCTCCCCTGTTCGCGTTATTCGAGATAGCGAAACCATGCAATCGCAAAATATTGCCAACTTATATCCATGCGGTGAAGGCTCTGGATACGCAGGAGGAATAGTATCATCTGCCATTGATGGAGAAAATGTTGCCTTGAAAATTGCTTCTAATATTTAAACGCATTTAATATTTCCGTATAATTGTACTGCATATCAAATTCAGCAATAAAAATCAAAGTAAATTATAAATATGAAAACACAGGCGCTTCAACATCATGATTTATTTAAGGCGATAATCGAAAAAGGCTCTTTTAAACAAAAAGTGTATGCTTCAACTCTTGAAGCTATGCAAACTATCAAAACTTCCATAAAAGAGCTTTCAAATGAATATCAGCTGCTCCCTAAGGCACAAATGAAAAACATTCCTATACGATATCAGGAGAAAGGTGATTTTCAAATTGAAATTAAGTTTGCTGGCGATGTATTGATTTTCTTAATGCATACTAATGTGTTTGAATTCTCGCGCGAACATCCAATTATGAAAACCCATTATATTAAAGAAGACACTAAACGTTCCTATTGTGGTGTAATTCATATTTATAATTTCCTTTCCGATTCCTTTAAATACAATCGCGTAAATGACTCAGGTTATTTGATCGGACGCTTGTTTATTAACAAGGATGATCACTTTTTCATAGAAGGAAAACAGGAATTGGCCTTAATTCAGAACAGTTTTGCTCAAATTGAGTTCACAAAGGAAACTGCAGATAAACTCATCGATGCTGCCATGCGCTATTCAACAGCTTTCGATTTATTAACGCCTCCCTACGATGCAATTGCCGAAGTAACAGTGGATGACATGCAGATTACCTTAGATAATATGAAACTTAAAACCGCCAAAAGAATGGGTTTTCGCTTTCATTCGGATAGTGATAGAATTGTTTAAAATATTTTTTTTCTACTTTTGTTTGATTATTTGATATTTTATTTACTTTTGCACCGATTATGGTCCGTTCGTCTAGTCGGCCCAGGACGCTAGGTTTTCATCCTAGAAATCAGGGGTTCGAATCCCCTACGGACTACAAAGGAGGCTTAATATAAGTCTCCTTTTTTTTATTTTCAATATTTTCAACCTTCATTTTCTTTAAAAACGAAGGGAAATCCTACTCTTCATGCAAATTTTTCGATTGAAATTGAAGCTATTTTAAGTCCGGAAATTGAAGCTAAAACAAAGGAGTTTTTCGGAAAACCATTTCAAAGGATTTCATGTTATTTTAAATCTATTATTTTTTCTCATTTTTCGATTCCGCACAGTACCCATTATTCTGATTTCTATTCATAAAGAAGTAAAATCAGTAATATTCAATTAATCAGGCTTAGTTCATAAGTTCTGTCTTCAAAACGTACTATTAAAGACCTTTGCGAATCACCACATTCCATACTATTGATTATCTTGAACTTACATCATTCCAACAGGGCTCACAATTGCTGAGAAAAATACCCTAAAAACGAAGGAAAATCTTTTAACAATCATTTAACTATTTTGTCACCCTGTCATAGCACCAATTAATAGGATTGTATTTACTTTTACACTATTATTGTTTTTTTTAGTATTCACTGTTTAGTGTTTTAATCATCTTTTGCCTCATGAAATTGCAAATATTACAGCTTAAATTGTCTTTAAAAAGAGAAAAATGCGACGGATTTTCAATAGCAAATTTCTACTTTTCGCAAGATAGTATTTCCTTTTCGGGAAGCTGGATTTGGAAATTGTTTATTTCAGCAGGATACAATACAAAATTCAATCGAAAAATTGATAATCGCTGCTTAAAAAACATCAAGCCCTTGCTAAAATCAGAAATTGCTCAACTATCTTTTGACAATTCCTGTAAGAGAAATGAAACTCCAATTCTGAATCATCATGCATCCCTGCAGAAAAATGAAATATTCAGCCGATATTATAAGTTATGTTTCCAGAGTAATGAAATGCCACATGAGTGTTATAAGTTATTAAACCACTGTTATTCTGAATTTAGTAATGTAATG
>CAIXTV010000303.1 GCA_903922465.1 uncultured bacterium | reverse complement strand
GTCAAAGATATGCGAATTGGTGGAAACCAGCTCCCCCCCGAACAAATAATCGTTGCCTCCGGCAAAGTCAGCCACCTTGCCACCCGCTTCTTTAATGATGCAAATTCCGGCAGCCACATCCCAGGGTTTGAGTCCATATTCGTAGAAACCATCGAACCTTCCGCAGGCAACATAAGCCATATCAGCCGCTGCCGAACCCAGGCGGCGCACGCCTCTGGAGTGTATCATCATATATTTGAACAACTCAATGTATTCGTCTAACCAATGATAGTCGTAATAAGGAAATCCTGTGGCAAAGAGCGATTCATCCATGAGTTTTGTCTCGCTCACCTTTATTTTATTCCCATTCAGAAATGCCCCGCCCGACTTCCAAGCATAGAAACATTCCTGAAGATTGATTTCGTAAATCACACCCAGAATCACTTCATCCTTACTTGCCAGCGCCACGCTAATACAATAGCAAGGAACCCCATGAATGAAATTGGTGGTGCCATCCAATGGGTCAACTATCCAATTGTATTGCTCACCCCTTGTGCTAATGGTGTTTTCTTCAGCAATAAAACCTGCCTCGGGAAGCAAGGTTTGCAACACTTCGAGCAACATTTTCTCGGAAGTTTTATCCACATAGGTAACATAATCGTGTTTGCCTTTGGTTTCGATGTCGCTTTGCCTTATTTTATTGGCTTCTGCTTTAATAAATTCTGCCGTAGTGCGGCAAACCTCAATAACTCCCTTACAGATTTCTTCTAAGTTCATAGATTAAATATTTTTAATGGTAAAAACGCCATCCCTATCAATTTCATCCAGCGTCACCTCTTGAATAGCATTCACCCAAGCTGCATTATAGGGGACTTTTACCCTGATATAATTGTCGCTAAAGCCACTCATGAAGCCTTTTTCGTTATCCGATTCGAATAAAACATTAAAAGTTTTTGCTTTATTATGTTGATAAAATGTATTCTTTTTTACGTCAGATAACTTAAGCAATTGGTGAGTGCGATGATGTCTGTCCTTGTCATTAACCTTAAGAGGCATTTCCGCAGCAACTGTTCCTTTTCGTTCCGAATAAGGGAAAACATGCAGATAGGATATTTCAGATGCATCAATCAAATTAAATGTTTCCGAAAATTCCTCTTCTGTTTCTCCCGGAAAGCCGGTAATTACATCAGCAGCGATGCAGGCAAAGGGCATTTTGGTTTTGATGTATTTAACTTTATCAGCAAAAAGTTCAGCAGGGTATTTTCTATGCATACGTTTCAACACCCCATTCGAACCCGATTGTAAAGGAATATGAAAGTGAGGCATAATGATGTTTGAAGTTGCCACTAAATCAATGATGTCGTAGTTCAACAAATCAGGTTCAACAGATGATAATCTTAATCGCTTAATGACTTTTTGTTCATTTATGCTTTTTAGTAATTGGAAAAAAGATTCGTTTGTTTTATTACCGAAATCACCCACATTCACTCCTGTTAAAACGATTTCCTGTATGCCTTTCTCTGCAATTTCTTCAATCTTTTTCAGCACACTTTCAATAGAATCGGAACGACTTCTGCCTCTTGCATGTGGGATTGCACAATAGGTGCAGAAATAATCGCAACCATCCTGTATCTTCAAAAACGAACGCGTCCGGTCTCCCGACGAAAAAGAAGAAATAAAACTATTGTTTAGCTTTTCCTCCTTATCTATTACATAGGTCTCCGAAATAATGTTAGGGAGATTAAACTTTTCATTGCTTCCTAACACCAAATCTATTTCACTTCGTTTTAAAAGTTCATCAGCTTTCAGTTGCGAAAGACATCCAACTAAAATCACTTTTGATTCTGAGTTGCGGCTTTTTGCTTGCCGAGCAGCAAGTATAGATTTTTTTTCTGCCGTAGCTGTAACCGTGCAGGTATTTACAACATATATATCAGCATGGTCTTTATAGTCCACAATTTCAAAACCCATATCTTTACATGTCGATGAAATTGAAGAAGTTTCTGAATAGTTGAGTTTACAACCAAAGGTTTGAAAAGCGATTTTTTTCATGAGTCTGCAAAATTACAAATCTTAAAGGTCTTCTGGCTGATTCGGGATAAATAATTACTTTTTCTTTCCAATTAGATTAAATAAATGTCAATCCAAATCATTTGCATTGAAATAATTATTGCAATCTAACTCACATGGAATAAAATAATTATTGTCATTTATATTATTTAGATTAATTTTGCAGCTCGTATTCAACATGATATAAGTATAGCGATGAAAAACAAATATTACGATTTAATTGAGCAATCTTGTGAGTTTCCACAAGAAGAGTTTAGAGTAGAAGACAATGAACTTTACTTCAACAACATTCCATTGATGAGCATCATAAAGCAATATGGAACCCCACTTAAAATTACTTATTTGCCTAAGATAAGTTCTAATATTCAGCGAGCTAAAAAGCTTTTTAATGTCGCTATTGCAAGGGCTGATTATCAAAGCGATTATCATTATTGTTATTGCACAAAAAGCTCTCACTTTTCCTTTGTTTTGGAGGAAGCATTGCAAAATGATATTCATCTTGAAACCTCTTCTGCCTTTGACTTAAACATCATTGAAGAATTATATAATGAAGGGAAAATCGACAAAGATATTTTCATTATTTGCAATGGATTTAAGCGTCCACAATACATTGAAAACATTATTAATTTAGTAAATCAGGGGTTTAAAAATATCATTCCAATTATTGATAATAAATCAGAACTCGATCAATATGATGGCAGATTGGAACATAAAATTAAAATTGGGATACGAATTGCCTCCGAGGAAGAGCCTAAATTTGAGTTTTATACATCAAGATTAGGTGTCCGTTATAATGATATAGTTGCGTTTTATGAAGAAAAGGTTCAAAACAATCCAAATTTTGAATTAAAAATGCTTCATTTCTTTATTAACACTGGAATTAAAGACAATTCTTATTATTGGAATGAACTTTCAAAATGTGTTAATGTATATTGTGAATTGAAAAAGGTATGCCCCGAACTCGATTCGCTCAACATAGGTGGAGGGTTTCCTATTAAGAATACCTTAACCTTTGACTATGACTATGAGTATATGGCGGAAGAGATTGTAGCACAAATTAAATCAACATGCGAGCGTAACGGAATTCTTGAACCTGAAATATTTACCGAATTCGGATCATTCACAGTAGGTGAAAGCAGTGCTGTTTTATATTCCATCATTGATCAAAAAAGACAAAACGACAGAGAGATTTGGAACATGATTGACAGTTCCTTCATGACCACATTACCTGATACCTGGGCAATTAATCAAAGATTCATTTTGTTAGCAATCAATAATTGGGATAAGGAATATGAAAGGGTGTTTTTAGGAGGTCTTACTTGTGATAGCCATGATTACTATAATTCAGAACCCTTGGCAAATGCAGTATTTTTACCCCATTACGAACCAGGGAAACCTCTTTATATAGGCTTGTTCCATACAGGTGCTTATCAGGAGTCTATTGGCGGGTATGGTGGAATTCAGCATTGTTTGTTACCTGCCCCAAAGCACATTATTATCGACATTGATGATGATGGAGAAATTTCAACCAAGCTTTTCGCAAAGGAACAGAGCTATAAGTCTATGCTTAAAATATTAGGATATTAAAATTATGAGAAATTTTGGTGATTTCCCGGATACATTGACTCAGTATAATAATTCCGAAGTTGTTATTTTGCCAGTTCCTTACGACGGAACTAGCACTTGGCTCAAAGGAGCCAACAAAGGACCAGAAGCTATTTTAGAAGCATCTCCTAATCTGGAGTTTTACGACATTGATACTCGTCGTGAAGTATTTAAACATACGGGAATACATACATCCGAGCCTGTTTTAGAATGCACATCTCCAGAATCAATGACTGATGCTGTTTACGAAAGAGTTTCTGAACTTATTAAAGATAATAAGTTTGTTATTGTATTAGGAGGAGAACATTCTGTTTCAATTGGCACTGCAAAAGCACATCATGAAAACTACGAAAACATTTCTGTACTCCAAATCGATGCGCATGGCGATATGCGTGATGAATATGAAAACTCTCAATATAATCATGCTTGTGTGATGGCACGTGTTAAGGAGTTTGCTCCATGTGTTCAGGTTGGAATTCGCAGTTTATGCACCGAAGAACTTCATAACATTGATTATTCGCGTATGTTTTTTGCTGAGGATATAATGAAAAGTGAGACTTGGATAGAAGAGGTTCTTGATAAATTAAATGAAAATGTATACATAACTTTTGATTTAGATGCCTTTGATCCTTCAATTATTTCTTCAACGGGAACACCTGAACCAGGTGGTCTAAATTGGTATCAAGTTATCGATTTAATGAAGGCAGTTTTCGCCAAAAAAAACGTTGTAGGCTTTGATGTTGTTGAGCTTTGCCCGAATCCTCATAATAAAGTTTCTGACTTTATTGCAGCCAAGCTTGTGTATAAAATGATAGACTTGAAATTTTAATTTAACAAAAAAAACAGTTCAACAGGTTGAGTATGTTAGATAAAAGTTTAATTTCGCAAACTAAAATTTGAGCAATCATGTCAAAAACCGGAGAACACAAAGAAGAAAAGATATTTGCAGTTGATGAAGCGCTAGGCAAATCAGAACAATTCATCGAGAAAAATCAAAAAGTAATTATGATTGTCATAGGCGCAATCATTGTTATTGTATTAGGTTACATAGGATATAAGAAGTTATATCTAGGACCTAAAGAAAAAGAAGCACAAGGACAAATGTTCATGGCTCAGAAATATTTTGAAATGGACTCTTTAAACCTTGCCTTAAACGGAGATGGTAACTATTTGGGGTTTTTAAGTATTATTGATGACTATGGTATTACAAAATCAGGTAATCTTGCTAATTATTATGCAGGTATGTGCTATCTTAAAAAAGGTGAATTTGATAACGCCATTGAACATCTGAAGAAATTCAGTAGTGATGATGAATTCTTATCATCCTTATCACTTGGGGCAATAGGCGATGCTTATATGGAATTAGGAGATAACGATAAAGCTCTTGATTTTTATCTGAAAGCCGCAAAAAACAAAGAAAACGATTTCACTTCAGCACAATTTTATTTGAAAGCTGGCTTTGTTTACGAGGAACTTAAACAATTTGATAAAGCGCTTGAACAATACGAAAAAATCAAAAAAGATTTTTTCCGCAGTTATGAATCACGCGATATCGATAAATATATCGAAAGAGTTAAAGGTTTGATAGGTTCTAAATAAGCCTGTTTATATATGTCTTTAAAAAAAACAAACCTTTCTGCATATAATCCGACCACAATTCCTGATGCTAAAAAGTTTATCGTAGGAATTGTTGTTTCAGAATGGAACCACGAAGTTACTTCAGTTTTGCTTGAAGGGGCAACAAGTACCCTTCTTGAACATGGAGTTAAAAAACAAAATATCATCATTGAATGGGTTCCAGGTAGTTTCGAATTACCTCTTGCTGCACAGTTATTAGTTGACAGAACAGATGTTGATGCTGTTATTTGCTTAGGTTGTGTTATTCAGGGAGAAACCCGCCATTTTGATTTTATTTGTTCTGCAGTTTCAGAAGGCATCATGGATGTAAATCTCACCTATACTCTTCCTGTAATATTTGGAGTGTTAACTACAAATACACAGGAACAAGCCCTTGAAAGAGCTGGTGGAAAACACGGCAATAAAGGTGTGGAGTCTGCAGTAGCAGCCCTTAAAATGATGCATCTTCAAGATAAATATCCTGATTAGTTTTTAAATATATCGCCTGTGAATCACAAATGCAACATTGTGTTTATGGGAACACCAGATTTTGCAGTCCCTTCTTTGGAAGCCCTAATTAAAGCGGGTCACCAAATCTCAGCAGTAATTACTTCTCCAGATAAACCAGCAGGTAGGGGGTTGAATCTCCGTTTATCTCCTGTGAAAATTATAGCACAACAATACAATATTCCAGTTTTGCAGCCAACTAATCTAAAAGATGAGTCCTTTCTGAATCAACTTAAAGAGATAAATCCTGACTTGCAAGTGGTGGTTGCTTTTCGAATGCTTCCTGAGGCAGTTTGGTCATTGCCAAAATATGGAACTATTAATCTACATGCTTCACTATTGCCAAACTATAGGGGTGCAGCTCCAATCAATTGGGCTATCATTAATGGAGAGTGTGAAACCGGTGCCACTACTTTTTTTCTAAATAACCAGATAGATACGGGTGATATTATTGATTCAATAAAGATTCCAGTTTCCGAAAATCAAACAGCCGGCGAATTACATGATATTTTAATGGTAGAAGGGGCTGTATTATTAGAAAAAACAATATCACAAATTGCAGATGAAAATGTAATTAGAGTTCAACAGCTATTAAAACCTGATGCTCAGTTAAAACCTGCCCCTAAAATAAATAAGGAAACTTGCCGGATTAATTGGGATCAGGAAGTTGAAATAATACATAACCATATAAGGGGATTAAGTCCTTATCCGACCGCTTTCACTGAACTTATTTCTCCCGAAAACATCCCTTTCTTAATCAAGATATACAAGTCTACATTTATAAAAAAGCAAATTAACTTACCTTTTGGATCAATTTCAAAGTGTGATAATAATTCATTAGAGATTGCTGGCAAGGATGGTTGGATTATCATTAAAGAACTCCAATTAAGTGGGAAAAAACGCATGTTTATTTCCGATTTTCTCAAAGGCTTTGGTTTAAATGAAGCTTGGAAAGCAAAGTAAATTAAGAGTTTTTTAAGACCATCTATCAAATAAATCAGTTAAATTAAGGGTTTTTCCCGCAAAGTTATCAACAAATCAACCGTTTTATTAACATTTCGACCGTTTTTCAGTAAAATCGCTTGACAAACAAGAAATTCAGTTTAAATTTGCGTGACATTAAATATCATTTTAATAATTTAAAATTTTTAAAACATGAACAAAGCACAATTAATTGACGCAATGGCCGCCGCCGCAGATTTAACAAAAATTGACACAAAGAAAGCTCTTGACGCATTTGTAGAAGAAACTGCAAAAGCATTAAAAAGTGGTGATAGAGTTGCTCTTGTAGGTTTTGGTTCTTTCTCGATTAGCAAACGTGCTGCTCGCAAAGGCAGAAATCCTCAAACAGGTAAAGAAATTAAAATTGCTGAAAAAAACGTAATTAAATTTAAAGCTGGTAGCGAATTAACTGATATCGTTAATTAAGCTTAACTTTATTGAAATTATTTGGAAACCGTCTCATTTGAGACGGTTTCGTTTTTTATACCCTTACCCTATTTCTGTATGGACTTTAAAACTAAGCAAGAACTATTCTCATTCTTTTCAGACTTTATTAGCGAACATAAAGGCGAACTTTTTGATAAAAAAATACTTGAACGAACACGATACTTTTGTATGGTTCTCGACAATGTATATCAAGTGCATAATGCAAGCGCAATTCTCCGTTCCTGCGAATGTATGGGAATACAGGATGTGCATATTATCGAATCAAATAATGAATTCGAAGCTCATGGCGAAATAGCCTTAGGGGCTTCTCAATGGCTTAGCTTATATAAGTATAACCAAAAAAATAGCATACTCGATGTATACCAACAGTTAAGACACAAGGGCTATTCAATTGTGGCCACCACCCCTCACACTGATGCTTATACACCTGAAACACTTCCTATTGATTCAAAATTGGCTTTTGTGTTTGGAACCGAATTAAATGGACTTTCCGACGAAGCAATTGATCAGGCCGATTTTAAAATGAAAATCCCTATGTATGGCTTTACTGAGAGTTTTAACATCTCAGTTTCTGCAGCCCTTACTTCTTATTTGTTTATTGACAGACTTCGAAAATCGCAAATAAAATGGCAACTCAATGAAGAAGAAATGTTGGACGTCAAAATCAATTGGGCTAAATCAGTAATAAACAAAGTAGATCTACTTGAAAAGGAGTTCTTTATACGTAAGGCATTAGATTTCCCTTTAGAATCTGCTAAATAGTAATCAACAGACATAAAAAAACCCCAATAAAGGGGTTTTTATAACTTTAGAATTTTGGTTGACCGACCAGGGCTCGAACCTGGACTCTTTTGAACCAAAATCAAACGTGTTGCCAGTTACACCATCGGTCAGTTTTGAATTCGAGTGCAAAAATAGAATTTATTTTTATAAAATGAGCCTTTATTGAAAAAAAGGCGCAAATCTTTTCTGAATACCCTTGTTAACCTAAATTACACAATAGCATAATTTGCCCAAAGGATGACGACGAAGCAGTGCTTATCACTCACTGACTACGTAAATTCAATGCGTAAAAGCTGACGGAAACTGACAAAATGCTATATTCTTTTTATAACTGATATAGGTGAAGATGATACTAATCAAATACACAAACTGTCAAGAAAATGAAACTATTGCGATTTGCTTGTATAAGCACTTACACTTATTTTCCCGGGAATATAATAAATATACTTCCCAATAAACACCAGATCTGATTTGTCCCGAATTTTCTTTTCCGATAGTTTTTTGTAAACAGGAAGTTGTTCTCTATGCAAAGCCAACCCCTCTTCAGTTGCTTCTCTCGGAAATCGACCTTTATAAATCCTAAATATAACTTCATATTGTCATGTAACTTCAACGAAAAGTAAAACAATATCCTATTCGATGTGATAGAATCGTAAACCAGGTGGTCCGAAAAAATCATCAGGGGATTAATGCTATATGTTTCTTTATCAGTGTTAAATGTAGATATCTACTGATTATAAAAATGTATTTCTATAGAATATAAAACTAAAGTGCTGTTAAAATAATAACTTTATCTTTTCACACCAAACCCTTACAAAAATTAAAGACTTTCCCCTTAAGCATAGTGTCTCGCTTCACTTTATTTATCCGGCATCCTGCCTCCCCAATCCCCATAAATTAATCTCTACTTTTCGGTAAAAGCCACCCTTTGTCCTTACATTTGCTATTCCAACATCATTTCAATCCCAAAATGAAAGATAAATGTATAAATTTGCTTTGAAAAAGGTCAACGTATTTCAGTCCTAGACAAATTGTCAATTGTCCACTGTCAATTGTCAATTATTTCCTATCTTTGTATTCACAAAACCCCACCCACATACCCCACCCAAACCTCACCCTATGGATCAACCCAAAATCCAACGTCTTTTGCGTCTTATGAAAATGCTAACCGCCAACTACGATTTGACGGTAGATCAAATAGCCGATCGCCTTGATATTTCACGCCGTTCAGTCTATCGTTATATCGACACATTTCGTTCGGCAGGCTTTATTATCAAGAAAACCGACGACATCATCAAACTCGACAAATCTTCCCCTTATTTTAAAGATATCAGCGAACTTATTCATTTCACTGAAGAAGAAGCCTTTATTCTGAAATCAGCCATCGAAAGCATAGACGAGACCAATCTCATAAAGCAAAACCTAAAAAAGAAACTCTATACAGTTTACGATTATAAAATACTTGCCGAGACCATTGTAAGCGAAAAAAACACAAGCAATGTTCACAATTTAGTCGAAGCAATTTCCGATAAAAAGCAGGTAATTCTGTACAATTATGCTTCAGCCAACAGCCATTCCATCCGCAACCGATTAGTTGAACCCTTTGCCTTCACCACCAACTACATTCAGCTTTGGTGTTTCGATCCCGAAAGCCAAAGCAACAAACTTTTCAAATTAGCCCGCATTGGCAAAGTAGAAATTCAACCAAAGCAATGGCAATCCGAAGACCTTCACAAAGAAGGATTTATTGATATTTTCCGCATGAACAGCCCCGAAGTTTTTCCCGTTCAATTAAAACTAAGCGTGCGTGCAGCCAATCTTTTGCTCGAAGAATACCCCTTGTCGGCCAAATACATCAAACCTTTCGACGATGAACATTGGCTACTACAAACAAATGTTTGTTCCTTCGAAGGCATAGGACGATTTGTATTAGGATTGATGGATGAAATCGAAATCCTCCAACCCTTTGCTTTCGTCGATTACATAAAACACCATCTGGAAAACTCCGAACACATTCTCTCCCTCCTAAAACCCCCTTCAGCCTAAGCCCCCTCATTGCACCTCTCAAAATGCCCCGGTCATTGAGCCTGTCGAAATGTCCCCTCCTCCAAATCACCAAATTAAATTTCTCTAATTTAAAAAATATTTTCCCTTGTGTCAAAAGTTGTCTCTGCGGCGCTGTTATTTTGCATCATAAAATTTAACACTCAAAGAAAATGGAAAAGAGAAGACACCTTAGCACCTTTCACATCGCCGGATTCACCTACTGGGATGGATGTATCGTTTTCGATCAATTAAAAATCGGAACAATCTTAACTTTAAAACGCGAAGAAGACAACAAATTCGACCCTTATGCCGTGGCCATTTATTTCAACGAAAATAAATTAGGCTTTATCCCCAGAGGGTCAAACAAAGAAATCAATAAATTTCTTGAACAAGGTTGCAATGAGCTTTTTGAATTAAGAATCAATCGCATTGCCCCCGAAGAAGATCCAGAAAATCAGGTACATGTAATATTATTCATTAAATCCTGCATCTAAAAACTATCATCATGTCTGAAATTGCAACATCAGATAGCCTCAAATATCACTTAGCTGAAATCTCAGTTAAGTTGAATAATTTCGTCCTACAACATCATCAAAATGATTTTTTATTTCTGAATACGACTTTTTTGGTTTTACATGTTGCTGATTTTGATCATCGTCAGGCTGATTTTTTTCACTTTCAGCCTGACTTTTTTCAAAACAATATTTTCAGCCTGACTTTTCTAACTTACACACTTTATGGGATACTGCCCTCTTATAAGAATCTCTAGTCATTCGCTTCCCGAATTTAGTCATTTTATTCCCTAAGAAAATCATTTTACTTCCAAAGTAAATCATTTTACTTCCGAAGAAAATCATTTTACTTCCAACGAAAATCATTTTACGTCCGAAGAAAATCATTTTCTTAGTAAAGGAAATCATTTTATTAGCGAATATTATTACTCGATTCCCGAAGAAAATCACAAAAGAAGTCTAGTT
>CAIXTV010000302.1 GCA_903922465.1 uncultured bacterium | reverse complement strand
ATAGTTGCAGATACACCATGTTCGTTTGCTTCTTTAATGATTCGAAGCTTCTCTTCTTTGGTAAATGTTCGTTTTTTCATCATCATAAAATTACAGATTTTTATCTATAATCATGTCTGATTATTTTGGGGGCTAATACATCAATCGTAAAAATATGAGGGGGTTTAGCAACTGTTCTGAAGTTGTTTCCTATATGCCTGATTAATTTCTTAAATTAATCAGTAATACTGATTATGAATTCCTTACAATAGTTAATACGCTTCGATTGTAAGGCATTTATATTTAAACTAAGTCGATTGCATTCATGCACTATCAAAAAACATAGCTACATGACATCGAAACATACACATATTAAAGCGTCTTACATACATGTTACAACGTCTTACATACATGTTAAAGCGTCACATATGCATGTAATTGTATCATTTAGCTTATTTTGAAAGATATAATGAATTAAAAGAATTGTGATAAGTAAAAACTCTGAACAGTATATTTTTAAGACAATCTCAATTGTGCCTTATAATTAATGGAGTGGCTTACAAATAAAATAAAACAAGGTTTATTTGATGAATACTTCGACTTTCTAAAACAACAAAAGCAGAAAGTTTACACTTTCTGCTTTCGTCAGGCGATTTCGTTTCAGAAATCGCAATTATCATTTGTTATTTTTCAGTATCAACCAATTCAACGTCAAAAACTAAAGTAGAATTAGCAGGAATAGGGCCCATTGCCTTATCACCATAACCAATCGAAGGAGGAATGATAAAACGTGCTTTATCCCCTACTTTTAGCAATTGTATGCCTTCGTCCCAACCTGGTATCACTTGTCCTTGACCTAAAACGAATTCGATAGGTTCGCCACGTTCAACAGAAGAATCGAAAGAAGTGCCATCAGAAAGGTAACCTGTATAATGCACCTTTGCTTTTTTACCAGCCAGTGCTTGAGCACCATTTCCTTTATTAACCATAATATACTTTAATCCACTTTTTGTAGTAAGAGTATCTTTCCCAGCACAGTTATAAGTTGCAGGTTTTGCCACTTCAACGGCTTTCACCACTTCAACATCGAAAATTAAATTTGCTTTCGCAGGAATTGTACCTCTACCAGCATCGCCATAAGCTAAATTATAAGGAATAAAAAACTTGGCTTTATCTCCAACTTTTAATAATGAAATTCCTTCTTCCCAACCTGGAATAACTTGTCGTTTACCAAGAATGATAGTAATGGGTTCGCCTCTCTGAACAGATGAATCGAAGGTTTTTCCATCTTCAAAATATCCTGAATAATGAACAGAAACACTCATTCCGTTTTGAACCTTAATGCCTGTTCCATCTTGTACAACAACGTATTTCAAACCACTAGGCTGAACTTTCCATTGTTTGCTTCCCATATCATAAGGTTTAGGACCAGAAACAACATCTAACAACTCAACTTCAAAAATCAAAGTCGAATTTGGAGGAATGCTTCCCATGTCGCGATCGCCATAACCTAAGCTTGCAGGAATTCGCAAAGTAGCTTTTGAACCAATATTTAATAAGGCAATACCTTCGTCCCAACCTTTAATAACTTGTCCCATACCTAACACAAAACCAAAAGGTTGATTGCGTTTATGTGAACTATCAAATATAGTGTCGTTGGTTAATTTACCTGTGTAGTGAACTACAACTTTATCACCAGCAACTGGCTTAACACCTTTTCCTTCAACATCTATTCGGTATTCTAATCCTGATGCTGTTTTAATCATAGCTTTTTCATTTTGTGCCTTCATAATGAACGAAATGCTCATAAGGCTAATAGTTAATATTAAAATTTTCTTTTTCATTGTGTTTTATTATTGATACTTAATAATGCTATTTCAATTATTGACACCTTTTGCTTCAATTTACTTAACGTCAAGCAATTCTAAATCAAAAATCAAAGTGGTGAATGGAGGAATTGGGCCATTTCCTCTTTCTCTGTAAGCGAGTTTTGAAGGAATGATAACATGAGATTTACCACCAACTTTCATTTTCACAACAGCTTCGTCCCAACCTGGAATAACCTGACCACTACCAATTTGAAATTCTAATGGCTTGCCTTTATCAAGTGAAGAATCGAATTTTTTACCATCAAGGAAGGTTCCAGTATAATGAACTTTAACAGATTTACCCATTTCAGCCTGAGCACCTGTTCCTTTTTTAGTTTCAGTGAAATATAAACCACTTTCGGTTGGTTTTACTTTTATTTTATTAGCTGAGATGTAATTAGCAAGACTATCTTCTTCCAATTTTTTCATATTCATCATTTTTTCTTGCATTTCTTTTTGTTCTTTTTCGAAAGCTGCTTTAGGCTGAATGTGAACTAACTTAATGTCGAAATACAAAACAGTTGTGCTGTCAATGATTTTAGGCAACTGAGGCATGCGTGCAATTTTGTAAAAGAATGAATCGGCTTTCATTATAAAAGAAGCACTGTCGCCAGAAGCCATCATAGAAAGGCCTTCATAGATATCCCCTTTAAATTGAGGAGCAAGAAGATTTAAACGGAAAGGGAAAGGGTATTTTTTAGTATCTTCGAGGGTAGAATCCTTCGTACCATACTTAAGATTAAGGGTTAAAATATCACCTAATTGGGGTTTTGCTGAATCTGCGTTTTGCACATGAAACTTATAAAACAAACCGCTCTCCGTTTCTTTGTATCCTTTGTACTTTGAGCCACAAGAATACAGTAAAACTACTGTTAACAAGACTAATACACTACCTAAAACTGATCTTTTCATAGAATTTAAATTTGATTATTATTATTTATTTTTAAGGTTAATTAATTCAATATCATAAACTAAAGTTGCTTTCTTGGGAACTTTATCACCGTCTCCCATTAAACCAAAACCAAGGTGCGAAGGTATAATAAATTTTGCTTTATCACCCAATTTCATCATCTGAACCCCTTGATCTAATCCAGATTCTTTATCATACTTGCCAAGTACAAAGCGTTTTGGTCCTAATGTTTTTGAAGTATAACAAGTATCTCCATTAATTAAAGCAAGAGTAAACTCAATGGTGGCAACCATTTCTTTATGAGCTTTCATTCCCTTCCCTTTTTCATATATCCAATACCGCAACCCATCGTCACGTTTTTGCATTTCCCAATGATAGCGCTTAATAAATTCGCCTATCAATTGCTCTTCCGAACGATTAAGATATTGATTCGCCCCTATTAGCGAACTATCAACTTTCTCTTGCGAAATATTTTTGTAATGCACTTGTTCATTGTCATTATTACATGAAACAACAAGACTTAAAATGAACAATATTAATATATTATAATACGTTATATGAATTTTCACTTTATTCATTCACCTACTATACTTAATTTATTTTCTTCTACTATTGTTTCGAAACGAGTGATAGTTTCTTGCATGCTTATAAACGAATCGCCCCCAGCAGCATTTCTGTGACCACCTCCGTTAAAGTATTTCTTCGAAAATTCGTTAACCGAAAAATCTCCTTTCGAGCGAAACGAAATTCTAATTTTTTCTTGTCTTTCAGTAAATAAAGCTGCGAAGTTAATTCCTGCAATAGAAAGTGCGTAATTCACCACTCCTTCTGTATCCCCTGTTTGATAATCGAACTTCAGCAAATCTTCTTTGGTTAAAAACATATAGGCGGTACCACAGTTCTGCATAACTTTCAACCTATCACTTAAACAATAGCCTAATAAGCGCAGACGCCCTTCTGAATAGGTGTCATATACTTTATGATGAATGTCTGCACCATCAATTCCAAGCCTGTATAGATGAGCTATAACAAGATAGGTTGCTTCATAGTTACATGAGTAGCTAAATGAGCCTGTATCGGTGACAATTCCAACATACAAACAATCAGCAATGGTCTTGTCTAATTTACTTTCGTCACCTGCAAGCATGATGAAATTATAAATAAGCTCTGATGTCGAGGATATTTGTGTATTAGAAATGGTTATATCGCAAAACATATCAGGAAACAAATGATGATCAATTAAAACTTTAAAAGCCTTTGACTCTAAAAGCACATCTTTCATTTTGTCAACTCTAGTTGGTCCATTGAAATCAACACAAAAAATAGCATCTGCAGTAAGAATAATTGAATCACATTCATCCTTTCTAGTACTATACAGCATTATTTCATCTGAAGCACTCATCCATTGAAGAAAACCCGGCAACTCATTAGGAACTACTACTGTACAATTAAAACCTTTCTTTTGCAGATAATGATATAATCCCAAAGCTGCACCAATTGCATCTCCATCAGGATTTGTATGAGAAACTATGACTATCTTTTTTAACGAATCTAATCTTTCCAGAACTGTCTTTACATCTTTTTCAACCACAATTATTCATTTTTTTTGCAAAGCTAATAAATAATAGCTTACTTTACACCCTCTTTAACCTTTGTTAATAAACCAATACAAACTAAAACAACACAAAATGACTGAAAATAAAACATTTACAATTATTAAGCCCACTGCAGTTAAAAATAACTATATTGGACCAATCTTAGCTAAGATAAATGAAGCTAACTTTAAAATTATTGCTTTAAAATATCTGAAAATGACTGAAGAACAAGCAAAAGCATTCTATAAGGTACATGAAGAAAGAGGCTTTTACTCTGAATTAGTTAATTATATGTCCTCAGGTCCAGTAGTGGTTGCAATTCTTGAAAAAGATAACGCAGTTGAAGAATACCGTAATTTCATTGGAGCTACCAATCCTGCAGACGCAAAAGAAGGAAGTATACGGAAACTCTTTGGGGATTCACTTCAAGCAAATGCCGTACATGGCTCTGACTCAAATGAAAATGCTGAGATAGAAGGAAACTTCTTCTTTTCCTTAACTGAAAGATTTTAGTTTCAATACATCGTCTTTTCTCTTATAAAGGTAATGCCTTATTAGGTATAATAGACAAAATAGTTGGTTTTTTTGAAGACGTTTAGTCCTAATGGACAAAATAGTTGGTTTTTATTTTTACCTGTTTATTTTTCTTATATTTCTTTAAATTACTTTTGTTTCTTCAACT
>CAIXTV010000301.1 GCA_903922465.1 uncultured bacterium | reverse complement strand
AGGTCCTACATTTGAGTTTGCTGTTGTTCCCGATGAGATTGTAACCATTTCCTTTGAGCCTTGAGGTCCTACATTTGAGTTTGCTGTTGTTCCCGATGAGATTAAAATCATATCCTTTGAATCTTGAGGTACTACATTTGAGTTTACTACTGTTCCCGATGAGGCTGAAGCCATTCTCCTTGAGTCGTAGATGCAATGAGTGAGACTGAAGCCATTCCCCTTGAGCCGTGAGATACAACGAGTGAGGCAGAAGCCATTCCCCTTGAACCGTAAGCTTCATCGGGTAGAGCTGCCACTATTTCCCTTGAACCTTGAGCTTCATCAGATGGGTAGGGAGGTGCTTCAATTGAATCGGAAGCAACGTCAGGTTCAAAGGTAGGAGCAAACGTTTTGATGTTTTTGACTGAAATCAGCATATTCCCTGAATCAATCATGCTTTTCGCCCCTATATTGTAAGCCTAAACAGGAGTAGTAGATTGCTATAGGAATAATTTATAGAATGTTGTAATGCAATGGTTTATTACAACTCTTATCATCACATTATATCCATATATTAGTAGTAAGTTGAAACTATCCCTAAAGCAAAATAAAAAAGCCGATAGATTGACGCTATCGGCTTTTCTGCAAATTCAATTGAATTATAAGAGAGGTTTTATTTCAAATAAAAATCCCCGTTTTTAAAATGTATTTCCGTATAAGTATTTAATCCCAACAACTTCCAACTTAAAACTTAACACTTAACACTTAACACTTAAAACTCCATCCTATTTCTTTACTAATTTAAAGAGTTCGTCTTCTAAAGCCTGACCTCTAAGGTTTTTGGCAAGAATGATACCATCTTTATCCAATAAGAAGTTAGCAGGGATAGAGCTTACTTTGTATAATTTGGCAGCATCAGAAGCCCATCCTTTGATGTCGCTCACATGATTTTCCCAAACAAGTTGGTCTTTTTCGATAGCTTTAATCCAAGCATCTTTGTTGTTGTCGAGGGAAACGCTATAAATGATAAAGCCTTTAGCATTATTAAATTTCTTAGTTTTAAAAAGATTGTAGGCAGCCACAACGGTAGGGTTTTCTCTGCGACAAGGACCACACCAAGATGCCCAGAAATCAACTAAAACAACATATCCTTTAAAAGAAGAGAGTTTGATAGGCTTTCCTTTTGGGGAGTTAAAATTAAGGTCGGGGGCTTTGTTTCCCACTTCAATACCTTCAGTCACAGTAGTAGAAGGAAGAGCCGATAGTTTTTTGGGTGGATTTGTGTTTTTTGAGTAAGCTATAAAAGCAAACACGGTGATTAATAAAATTAATGTTGAACTTAAGATTACTTTTTTCATTTTTAAAGGTGTATTTGATTATTAAATTTGATTTTATATTCTAACAATTTTCGCGCCAATTTGTTGGAGGCGTGTTTCGATATGCTGATAACCGCGGTCGATTTGTTCGATATTATGAATAACGCTTTTGCCTTCGGCTGATAGAGCGGCGATTAATAAAGAAACTCCGGCTCTGATGTCGGGCGAAACCATTTCGATTCCCCTAAGTGGAAATTGACGGTTCATGCCAATGACAGTAGCACGATGAGGGTCGCACAATATGATTTGAGCACCCATGTCGATGAGCTTATCAACGAAAAACAAACGGCTTTCGAACATCTTCTGATGTATGAGCACACTGCCTTTGGCCTGAGTGGCAATTACCAAAATGATACTTAAGAGGTCGGGGGTGAAGCCGGGCCAAATAGCATCGGAAACGGTAAGTATTGAGCCATCGATGAAAGTTTCAATTTCGTAAGATTCCTGAGTAGGAATAAAAATATCGTCGCCCCTGCGTTCGAGTTTTATTCCCAGTCGTTTAAATACCAATGGAATCAGACCCAATTCATCATAAGCAACATTTTTGATGGTGATTTCCGATTGGGTCATGGCGGCTAAGCCAATAAAGCTTCCAATTTCAATCATGTCAGGCAGCAACTTATGAGTGCATCCATGCAAAGTATCAACTCCTTCGATAGTAAGAAGGTTAGAGCCCACACCCGAAATTTGAGCTCCCATAGAGTTCAACATCTTGCACAATTGCTGAATATAAGGCTCGCATGCGGCATTGTAAATCACGGTTTTCCCTTTGGCAAGCACAGCGGCCATAACAATGTTAGCCGTACCTGTAACCGAAGCTTCTTCTAATAGCATACTAGCACCACGCAAATGGGGAGCAGTGACAGTGTAGAAGTTAGTGTCGGGAGAGTAGTTGAAAACAGCTCCCAGATTCTGCAGGCCGATAAAGTGGGTGTCGAGTCTGCGGCGACCAATTTTATCGCCCCCCGGTTTCGAAATACTGGCTTTGCCAAACTTAGCCAGCAAAGGCCCAACTACCATAATAGAGCCTCTCAAATTGGTAGAGAGTTGTTTGAATTCTTTTGTTTCAATGCGCTGGATGTCCAAATTATTGGCTCTAAACGAATAGGTTTCACTCGAGAGTTTGGAAACTTTCACTCCAAGCACTTCCATCAACTCTATCAACTTTTGAATATCTCTGATTTCGGGGATATTATTAATAATGACTTCCTCGTCGGTGAGCAAACAGGCACAAATCACCTGCAGAGCTTCGTTTTTCGCTCCCTGAGGTTCAATTTCTCCTTTCAGGCGGGTTCCTCCGATGATTTCAAATGAATTCATTTCTTATCTTCCTGGATTGAAATTGTTGTTTTTCTTCTTTTTGATAAAAGGCTTAATAGGTTTCTTTTTAGCGGCGTTAATACCATTTCTGAAAATAATTTCATTTGTAGAGTCGAGTTTAAAGTCTTCTTTTAACTTGAGTTTATTGGCAGAAAGGACATTAAGATGATTGATTATTAATTCATCGTTCACCGAATCGCGGTTCCAACTTAAATATGATTTCTTGAGTTGATTGGCAATAATTTGGGTAAGATTGTCTTTTTCGGCGCCATCTTCTAATTCAATAGCTTTTTGAATGATATTTTCAATGTTTTTACCATAAGGTTTAAACTTAATGCTTTCGT
Organism: uncultured bacterium; assembly: GCA_903922465.1. Lineage (GTDB taxonomy): Bacteria > Bacteroidota > Bacteroidia > Bacteroidales > CAIXTV01 > CAIXTV01. The sequence goes on along the minus strand of CAIXTV010000301.1, from coordinate 42,856 downwards.
TAGGATAAGAAGGCTTTACTGGTTTTTGAGCCAACACTTCGGGCGAAGGTTTGGTGTAAGGAGAGTCAACATCTAATTTAAAACCAGAAATAATAAATAAATGATCCCAAAGTTTTTGTTTGAAATCCATGGCATCACGTAAATGTGGATTGAGCTGTCCCATAATGCCAACAACTACATTTGCCAAACGATTTCTGGTTTCCCTATCTTCAATAGTCATTGCATATTCAATCATGTTTTGGACATTACGTCCATATTCAGGAATTACCAAAAGACTACGAGAAGTGTTATATTTCATAAAAAGATTTTTTGTTTATTTCTGTCAAATCAAACGCAAAGGGGGGTGAAATGTTGTTTGATTAGGATAATATTTTGAGTTTTGCAAATTTAAGCAATAATTGTTTTTGTCCGACACTATTGAAGAAAACGGTTGCTTTTTTGTTAGGACCGCTGCCTTCCATTTGAAGCACTTTGCCCTTTCCAAAGCGAAGGTGTTCAACTTCCATGCCTACTTGCAAGGATTCAATATCAGTGTTTTCCTCTGAAGGAGCAGCGGAATTACTTAAAATAGTATTCAGCTTTTTTAGTTTTTCACGGGGGGTAAAGCTATTGATAGCTTGCCCCGTTAATTTAACTTCAGGTTTTGTTTTTTGAGATGAACCCCATGGACTGCCAAACGAATTTGGTTTTCCAATATATTCAACATATTCCGAATCTATTTCATCAATGAATCGGCTTGGTTCACAAAAGGTTAAGCTCCCCCAGCGATACCGATTCTCTGCATAGGTAATAAAGGCCTTCTTTTGTGAGCGGGTAAGGGCAACATAAAACAAACGTCTTTCTTCTTCAAGTTCAGTGCGTGAATTTACAGTTTGAGCTGAGGGAAATAAATTCTCTTCAACACCTACTATATATACATAAGGAAATTCAAGTCCTTTTGCTGCATGTATGGTCATTAGTGAAACCTTGCGAGTGTCGTCAGTATCTTTCTCGTCATTTGCATATAATGCTATTTCTAACATATATTCATCGAGGGTTCGAATGTTATTTTGAGTTTCCCCAGTTTCAATATTTACTTCAATTTCCGAAAAGTCTTTAATGCCATTTAGCATTTCTTCAATGTTTTCGAAACGACTTATACCTTCAGGTGTTTTATCATCATTTAAATCTTTAAAAATGCCTGTGGCGTTAACAATGTGTTTTGCGAAATCAAAAGCATTTTTTGTTTTTAATAAAACCATGAAACTTTTAATTTTAGTAACAAATTCATCTACTTTAATGGCTGTGGCATTACCCAAAGCCTTTTGCAAGTATTGAATGTTTTGCATCAAATCCCAGATTTTCATCTGTCTTTGGTCGGCTTCAACAATAAGTTTCTCAACAGTAGTTTTTCCAATACCCCTAGCAGGATAATTAATAATCCTGAATAGAGCTTCTTCATCATATTGATTGACCACTAAGCGAAAATAGCCCAAGACATCTTTAATTTCTTTACGCTTATAAAACGAAAGGCCACCGTAAATACGGTAAGGGATACTCAATCTTCTTAAGGCTTCTTCAAATGAACGCGATTGGGCATTTGTTCTATACAAAATAGCAAATGCATCATTCTGTAACTGATAATTCATTTTTGATTCAAAAATTGAATTGGCAACAGTTGATCCTTCTTCGGCATCCGATGCAGTTCTGATAATGGTAACCTTTTGCCCTTCTTCGTTTTGAGTCCAAATGTTTTTAGCTATTTGTTGTTTGTTTTTAGCGATGATGCTATTGGCTGCATTAACGATGTTTTGAGTTGAGCGATAATTTTGTTCAAGCTTAAAAGTAATGAGTTCAGGATAGTCGTTCTTGAAATTCAATATGTTTTGAATATTTGCACCACGAAAGGCATAAATACTTTGCGCATCATCTCCCACAACACAAATGTTTTCGTGGCTTGCCGCTAATTTTTTAATGATGAGGTATTGAGCGTAGTTAGTATCCTGATACTCGTCCACTAAAATATAATTGAATTTATGCTGATAGCGTACCAAAGCCTCAGGGAAGTCACGAAACAGAAGATTGGTATTGTAAATTAAATCATCAAAATCCATCGCGTCAGATCGTTTACAGCGAGCTACATATAATTGATAAATCATGCCCAAAAGTGGTTTATTAATGGATTTATCCTGAGCCTGAATTTCAACGTTATTAGCATATTCATTAGCAGAAATCAAACTCGATTTGGCTTGAGATATACGATGTAGCACAAAATCAGGGTTGTAAACTTTATTATCAATGTTTTGTTCTTTTAATATAGACCGCATAACACTTTTAGTATCATCTTTGTCGTATATCGTAAAGTTAAAACTATACCCTAATTTATCTGACTCTGCTCTTAATATCCGTGAAAAGATAGAATGGAAGGTTCCCATCCAAACATTTCGAGCTTCATTGCTGCCAATAAGCTCGATTATTCTTTCTTTCATTTCAAAAGCAGCTTTATTTGTAAACGTTAAAGCAAGAATTTGAAATGGATCTACACCTTTATTTAGTAGCCAGGCAACTCTATAGGTAAGTACTCTTGTTTTTCCGGAGCCAGCGCCGGCTATAACCATAACAGGGCCTTCAGTTTGAGTAACTGCTGATTTCTGAGGCTCATTTAATTTCGATAGGATAGTGTCCAAATTGTTTAATATAAATTGAAACGGCAAAATTATTCAAAATAATCGATGAATATTAAATTTTTATTTTTCTGATCATTATTTTAGTAAAACTATTGAATTCAAATAGTTGGGACAAGAAACGAGCCGAAATACCTCTAATTATTGACGATGAATTTGATTAAAGTTGATTTTTTTTTTTATAAACTATTTGTTGTTCAAAAATATTTATACCTTTGCAGTCCCAAAAAAGAGGGCGAATAATAATATAATAACAACAAATTCAATTATATGCCAACTATACAACAGTTAGTTCGCAAGGGACGAAAAAAATTGACCTATAAAAGTAAGTCTCCAGCGCTGGATTCTTGCCCACAACGTCGCGGTGTTTGCGTAAGAGTGTATACCACTACGCCAAAGAAACCTAATTCTGCAATGAGAAAAGTTGCAAGGGTAAGGCTTACAAATGGCAAAGAAGTAAATGCTTATATTCCCGGTGAAGGACATAATTTACAAGAACACTCAATTGTAATGATTCGGGGTGGAAGGGTTAAAGATTTACCAGGAGTAAGATACCATATTATACGTGGTGCTCTTGATACATCAGGAGTAGAAGGCAGAAATCAACGTCGTTCAAAATACGGTACAAAAAAACCAAAAGCCAAGAAATAAAATAAAACTCTTGTCATTATGAGGAAAACAACACCTAAAAAAAGAATCATTCTTCCAGATCCAAAGTTTAATGATGTTATAGTTACAAAGTTTGTAAATAACATTATGCTTCGCGGAAAGAAAAGCATAGCATTTAACATAATGTATGATGCTTTAAAAATAGTTTCAGAGAAGTTAAAAGAAGACGGTTTGGAAGCGTTTAAAAAAGCATTGGCAAATGTAACTCCAAATGTTGAAGTAAGAAGTCGACGTATTGGAGGTGCAACTTTTCAAATACCATCAGAAATTCGTGCTGACAGAAAAATGTCATTAGCAATGAAATCGATGATTAAGTATGCTCGTAATCGTCATGAAAAATCGATGAGTCAAAAATTGGCTTCTGAAATCATGGCTGCATTTAAAGAAGAAGGTGGAGCATTCAAACGCAAGGAAGATATGCACCGCATGGCAGAAGCTAACAAAGCATTTTCACATTTCCGATTTTAAATAAAATAAACAAAGCCGGTAAAGCAACATAAATATGTTACAAAACACGAGAAATATAGGAATAATGGCTCATATTGATGCGGGTAAAACCACATCAACAGAGCGTATACTATATTATACCGGCAAAAATTATAAAATTGGAGAAGTTCATGATGGTAATGCAACCATGGACTGGATGATACAAGAACAAGAAAGAGGCATTACAATAACATCCGCAGCGACAACAGTATTTTGGGACTTTGAAAAAGAGAATTATAAGATTAATATTATTGACACTCCTGGACATGTAGATTTTACAGTTGAAGTAGAAAGATCACTCAGAGTATTAGATGGAGCTGTTGCAATATTTTGTGGAGTTGGTGGTGTTGAACCCCAAACAGAAACAGTTTGGAGACAAGCTGATAAATATAAAGTCCCTCGTATTTGTTTCGTCAATAAAATGGATAGGGCAAGTGCTGATTTTTTCACTGTGGTTAATCAGATTAAAGATAAATTAGGAGCTAATCCTATACCACTGCAGATTCCAATAGGTTCTGAAGAAAATTTCATTGGAGTAGTTGATCTTATCAAAAATAAAGCCTTTGTTTGGGATGAAGAAACCCTAGGCTCAAACTATTATGAAATTGATATTCCAGAAGAACTTCAAGAGGTAGTTAATGAATATAGAACACGCTTAATAGAAGGAGCAGCTGAGGAAAATGAAGAAATATTCGAGAAATTCCTTAAAGATCCTAATTCTATTAAGGAGACCGAAATTATAGAAGCAATACGTAAAGCTACTATTGAATTAAGGATTACCCCTGTAATTTGTGGAGCTTCCTTCAAAAACAAAGGAGTTCAATTATTAATTGACGCAATAGTTCAATATTTGCCAAGTCCTTTGGATGTATCTGCAGTCACTGGAACTAATCCTTCAACTGAGGAAATTGAAATTAGAGAACCAAAAGTTGATGCACCTTTTTCAGCTTTAGCTTTTAAAATTACAACCGACCCTTTTGTTGGTAAACTTGCATTTATTAGAGTTTACTCAGGCACCTTAAATGAAGGATCAACCTTATTAAATGCTTCAACTGATAAAAGGGAAAGAGTTTCGAGAATATTACAAATGCATGCCAATAAGCAAAATCCAGTAGCTTCAGTTGAAGCCGGTGATATTGTAGCTATTATTGGATTTAAAACTATAAGAACAGGGGATACACTTTGTGCTGAGAAATCACCCATTTTATTTGAACCCCCAGTTTTCCCAGAACCAGTAATTAGCGTTGCAGTGGAACCTAAAACTCAAGAAGATATTGATAGATTAGGTTTGTCATTGAATAAATTATCTGAAGAGGATCCAACTTTTGATGTTAGGGTAGACGAAGAGTCAGGTCAAACTATTATTAGTGGAATGGGTGAACTCCATTTAGAAATAATTTTAGATAGACTAAAACGAGAGTTTAAAGTAGAATGTAATCATGGGAATCCACAAGTTGCTTATAAAGAAGCTATAACTTCTATAGTTAAACATAGAGAAGTTTATAAAAAGCAATCAGGAGGAAGAGGGAAATTTGCAGATATAGAATTTGAAATTGCACCAGTATCAGAAGAAGTTAAAGGACTCGTTTTTATTAATAAAATTAAAAATGGAAGTGTCCCTAATGAATTCATTTCATCTATTGAAAAGGGTTTTAAAATTGCTATGACAAATGGTGTTTTAGCTGGGTTTTCAATGCAAGGTGTTCAAGTAACTTTGCTTGATGGTTCATACCATTCTGTTGATTCTGATAATTTAGCATTTGAAATTGTTGCTAAAATTGGCTTCAAAGAAGCCTGTAAAAAAGCAAAATCGATTTTATTAGAACCAATAATGCAACTTGAAGTTGTTACCCCTGATCAATATATAGGTGATGTTTCTAGTGATATTAATAAAAGACGAGGTAGATTAGAAGGAATTGATACAAGATCAGGACTGCAAGTTGTAAGGGCTAAAGTTCCATTATCTGAAATGTTTGGATATGTTACAGTTTTAAGAAGCATAACTTCAGGAAGAGGAACATCAAGTTTGCAATTTTCAAGTTATATGGAAACCCCTCGTGCAATTATTGAAGAAGTTTTGTATCGAATTAAAGGATATGTAGTTAATTTTTAAATGAATAATCATTAATAGTAATTCAAAGTGAGTCAAAAAATTAGAATTAAGCTTAAATCGTACGATCATAATCTGGTAGATAAATCTGCAGAAAAAATTGTAAAGACGGTTAAGTCAACAGGTGCGGTAGTAAGTGGTCCTATTCCATTACCAACTGACAAAAGAATCTTTACAGTTTTAAGATCAACATTTGTCAATAAAAAATCAAGAGAGCAATTTCAATTGTGTACCTATAAAAGGTTGCTTGATATTTATAGCACTACATCAAAAACAATTGATGCTTTAATGAAACTTGAACTTCCTAGTGGTGTTGAAGTAGAAATTAAAGTTTGATAGGTAAATTTGGAAGTTAAAAAAATAAAGAAATGTCAGGGATAATAGGAAAAAAAATAGGAATGACCAGCATTTATGATGCCTCTGGAAAAAATATTCCATGCACGGTAATTGAAGCAGGTCCATGTATAGTGACTCAGGTCCGTACAATTGAGAATGATGGTTATGAAGCTATTCAACTTGCTTTTGGTGAGAAGAAGGGAAAAAATACAACTAAAGCTTTACGAGGTCATTTTGCAAAAGCAAATACTACACCTAAAAAAATTGTAGCTGAATTTACTCGCTTCGAAGTAGGACATCAAAAGAAATTTGGAGATGTATTAACAGTAGATGTGTTTGTTGAAGGAGAGTATATTGATGTAGTAGGGACCTCTAAAGGAAAAGGGTTTCAAGGTGTTGTTAAAAGACATCATTTTGGAGGAGTTGGAGAAAGTACCCACGGACAGCATAATAGATTAAGAGCTCCCGGATCAATTGGAGCTTCATCTTGGCCTTCAAGAGTTTTTAAAGGTCTAAGAATGGCAGGAAGAACAGGCGGGGATCGTGTAAAGATGATTAATCTTCAAGTTATGAAGATTGTTACCGAAAAAAATCTTGTAATAGTTAAAGGTTCTGTCCCAGGACCAAAAGGATCATTTTTATTTTTAGAAAGATGGAATTAACAGTATATAATATTAACGGCAATAAAGCCGAGAGGTCAGTTGAATTAAATGACAAGGTTTTTGGAATTGAACCAAATGATCATGTAATCTATCTAGATGTCAAGCAATATCTAGCTAATCAACGGCAGGGTACCCATAGTTCACTTGAAAAGTCAACTATATCTGGTAGCACGAGAAAATTAAAAAAACAAAAAGGAACTGGGGGAGCAAGAGCTGGAAGTATAAAGAGCCCACTTTTTAAAGGTGGAGCTAGAGTATTCGGACCACATCCTAGAGATTATAGTTTCAAATTAAATAAAAAGGTTAAAAGATTAGCTAGGATATCAGCTCTAACATATAAAGCTAAAGAAGAGAATATTATAATCTTGGAAAATTTTATATTTGAAGAACCAAAAACCAAGAACTATCTGCAAATCTTAAATAATTTCGATTTAGTTGAAAAAAAAACAATTTTGGTTGTTTCTGAATTAAATAAAAACGTATATTTGTCGACTCGTAATTTAAAGAATGTGAAGATAATAAAAGCTTCTAATTTAAACACATACGACATTCTAAATGCGAAGAAATTACTAATAATTGAAGATTCAGTAAAAGATTTTGATCAATTAATAGACTAAAACATAAAGAATTTTATTAACAAGTAAATATAGAAAGATGAATGTTATTATAAAGCCTTTGATTACCGAAAAAATGACGGCCGCAGGCGAAAAGTTTAACCGTTACGGCTTTATCGTTCACAAGAAAGCTAATAAATTACAGATTAAACAGGCTGTTGAAGAATTATATAATGTTACTGTAAGTTCAGTAAATACAATGATTCGACCTGGTAAAGCAAAAATTAAATATACCAAAACTGGTGTATTGCAGGGAAGAACTAATGCTGTTAAAAAAGCTATAGTAGAAATAAAAGAAGGTGAAACAATTGATTTTTATAGCAATATTTAAGTAAATGACTCTAAAAAAATATAACCCAGTTACTCCTGGGCAAAGGTTCAAAGTAATTAGTACATATGATGAAATTACTGCGTCGAAACCAGAAAAAAGTTTAGTTGTTGGAATAAGCAAAACAGGCGGAAGAAATAATCAGGGAAAAATGACTATGCGTTATATTGGCGGAGGTCATAAACGTGCGTATAGAATTATAGATTTTAAAAATGACAAGGAAGGTATCCCTGCAATAGTTAAGTCAATTGAATATGACCCAAATAGAACCGCAAGAATTGCATTAATTGTTTTTGCAGATGGAGAAAAACGGTATAAAATTGCTCCTCATGGATTAAACGTTGGACAAAAGGTTGAATGTGGAAAGGGTGTTGCACCAGAAATTGGGAATACTTTATTCTTAGAAGAAATTCCATTTGGAACCATTATTCATAATATTGAACTTAGACCTGGGCAAGGGGCAAAATTAGCTCGAAGTGCTGGAACTTATGCTCAATTAATGTCTAGAGATGGTAAGTATGCAACTCTTAAAATGCCTTCTGGAGAAAATCGAATGATACTTTGTACTTGTAAAGCAACAGTAGGGATGGTATCTAATATAGATCATAACCTTGAAGTTTCAGGAAAGGCTGGCAGAAGTAGATGGTTAGGACGCCGTCCTAGAGTAAGAGGAGTTGTAATGAATCCTGTTGACCATCCAATGGGTGGAGGAGAGGGAAGAGCCTCCGGAGGACATCCTCGTTCACGTAATGGAATTCCAGCAAAAGGATTTAAAACACGTGATAAGAAAAAGGCCTCAAATAAGTACATTATTGAAAGAAAGAAAAAATAATATTAATTTCGAGTTAACACTATGAGTCGTTCATTAAAAAAAGGACCTTACATTGAGTATAAATTAGAGAAGAAAGTTCTCGATTTAATTGACTCTAAAAAGAAAGCTGTTGTAAAAACATGGTCTAGAGCCTCTACAATTTCACCAGATTTTGTTGGGCAAACAATAGCAGTTCATAATGGGAATAAATTTATTCCAGTATATGTAACAGAAAATATGGTTGGTCATAAGTTAGGTGAATTTGCACCCACGCGTATTTTTAGAGGGCATGCAGGTAATAAGGGTAAAAAATAAGTAAAAATTAATTTCGATGGGAACTAGAAAACATAATAAAGCCGAAATTTTAAAAGAAGAAAAGAAAACGATTTTTATGGCAAAGTTGTATAATAATCCAACTTCACCAAGAAAAACACGTTTGATGGCAGATCTTATTCGCGGGATGGAAGTAGAAAAAGCCTTACATATTTTAAAACATAGCTCTAAAGAATCATCTGCAAAACTTTATAAGTTATTACTATCAGCAATTGCGAATTGGCAGTTAAAAAACGAAGACAAGCGTATAGAAGAAAGTAATTTGTGTATTGAGAATGTATTTGTTGATGGTGGAAGAGTTTTAAAGCGTCTTCGCACTGCTCCTCAAGGTAGAGGTTATAGAATTAGAAAACGCTCTAATCATGTTACAATGACAATTAATAGTAAAAACGTTAAATAATATAATTTTTAATGGGACAAAAAGTCAATCCGATAGGTATAAGATTAGGAATCATCAAAGGATGGGATTCTAATTGGTTTGGTGGAAAAAAATTCGACACTAAACTTGTGGAAGATAATAAGATTAGACAGTATCTTAATGCTAGATTACAAAAAGCTGGTATATCGAAGATTATTATTGAAAGAACCCTTAAGCTAGTTACTGTTACTATTAATACAGCCAGGCCTGGACTAATTATTGGGAAAGGTGGACAAGAAGTTGATAAATTAAAGGAAGAATTAAAAAAGCTTACTAAAAAGGAAGTTCAAATTAATATTTCTGAGATTAAAAGACCTGAATTAGATGCTTATATTGTAGCAACTTCAATTGCAAAACAAATTGAAGGGAGAATTTCATTTCGCCGAGCTTTAAAAACATCAATTGCTTCAACTATGAGAATTGGAGCGGAAGGAATTAAAGTAATGATCTCTGGACGTTTAGGAGGAGCTGAAATGGCACGTAGTGAGCAGTTCAAAGAAGGTAGAACTCCTTTACACACGTTAAGAGCTGATATCGATTACGCATTAGCAGAGGCTCACACAACATATGGAAGAATTGGGATAAAAGTTTGGATATGCAAAGGAATTGTATACGGAAAGCGTGAGTTAGTGCCTTTAACGAGTGAGGTTAAAGAAGCATATAACCCAAATCCTAGAAATAAAAGTAATAGAAAAAGAAGATAATTTAATTTACATTAATAAACATTATCAAAAATGTTACAACCTAAAAAGACAAAATATAGAAAGGTTCAGAAAGGTAAAGGTCAAATGAAGGGTAATTCCAAAAGAGGAACAGAATTAGCTTTTGGTTCATTTGGAATTAAATCTTTAGACGGTTGCATGATGACAGGACGTCAAATTGAAGCAGCTAGACAAGCATTAACTAGATACATGAAACGTGAAGGGCAGATCTGGATTAGAATTTTTCCCGATAAACCAATTACAAAAAAACCTGCTGAAGTAAGAATGGGAAAAGGAAAAGGAGCACCTGAATATTTTGTTGCGATGGTTCACCCTGGTCGTATTCTTTTCGAAGCTGAAGGTGTACCTATGAATGTAGCAAAGGAAGCATTAAGATTAGCTGCACAAAAACTTCCAGTATTGACTAGATTTATTGTTAGACGTGATTATGTAGAAGAAACAAATTAAATATCGATGAAACAAGAAGTTATTACAGAACTTTCGTCAAAAGAATTGATTGAAAGATTAGATGAGGAAACAAAACAATTCGTTAAATTAAAATTGAATCATGCTGTTTCTCCATTAGAAAATCCAAATAAAATTAAGAGTTATCGTAAAGCTGTAGCTCGACTCCAAACGGAACTTCGAAAAAGACAAATCGAACAATCTTAAGGATAAATTATAAATCATTGAATTCAATGGAAACTCGTAAATTAAGAAAAGAAAAAACAGGGATAGTGGTAAGCAATAAAATGGATAAGTCCATTGTTGTTGTAGTACAAAGACAAATCAAACACCCTATTTATGGTAAGTTTATTAAAAAAACTTCCAGTTTTATGGCGCATGACGAAAAGAATGAATCAAATATTGGTGATTCTGTAATAATTACAGAAACTCGTCCGCTTAGTAAAAATAAATGTTGGAGATTAGTTGAAATCATTGAAAGAGCAAAATAAGTTATGATACAGCAAGAATCAAGAGTAATTGTAGCTGATAATAGTGGTGCCAAAGTTGCACTATGTATTAGAGTACTTGGAGGTACGAAGAAACGCTACGCATCATTAGGTGACAAAATTATTGTTACTATAAAAGATGCAATTCCATCAGGAAATGTAAAGAAGGGAACTGTTAGTAAAGCAGTTATTGTTAGAACTAGAAAAGAAGTTAGGAGAAATGACGGTTCTTATATACGTTTCGATGATAACGCAATTGTTTTACTTACAGCAACTGAAGAATTAAGAGGAACAAGAATTTTTGGTCCTGTTGCTCGTGAGTTACGTGAAAAACAATTTATGAAAATAGTTTCATTGGCACCGGAAGTGCTTTAAATATTTACAAGTATGCAGAAATTAAATATAAAAAAAAGCGATATAGTAAAAGTAATAGCTGGTGATTCGAGAGGTCAACAGGGCAAAGTACTTGTTATAATGAGAACTAAAAATACGGCTTTGGTAGAAGGGATTAATATGGTTTCAAAACATAGTAAGCCCACTGCTAAGACTCCACAGGGAGGAATTATTAAACAAGAATCACCTATTCATATATCAAATTTGATGTTGATCGATTCTAAAGGAAATGCTACTAGAATTGGCAGACGATTGGAAAAAGAAAAATTAGTTAGATATTCAAAAAAATCAGGGGAGGTTATAAAATAATGACTTATATACCAAGATTAAAGAAAAAGTACACTGATGAGGTTGTACCTTCTTTACAAAAACAATTCTCATATAAAAATCCGATGCAGGTTCCAAGGTTACATAAAATTTGTCTTAATCAAGGACTTGGAGCTGCAATTGCTGATAAAAAGTTAATGGATAGTGGTCTTAATGAAATGACTATGATTGCAGGTCAAAAAGCAGTTCAGACCAAATCTAAGAAGGATATTTCTAATTTTAAACTCCGTAAAGGTATGCCGATAGGTGTTAGAGTGACTTTAAGAGGGGATAAAATGTATGAGTTTTTAGACAGATTGGTTTCAGTAGCAGTACCTCGTATTAGAGATTTTAGAGGTATTAATGATAAAGGCTTTGATGGCCACGGAAATTATACGTTTGGAATTTCTGAGCAAATAATATTTCCTGAAATTAACATTGATAAAATACAAAAGATTAGTGGTTTAGATATTACTTTTGTATCTACATCTAAAAGTGACAAGGAATGTTATGCTTTGTTAAAGGAATTTGGATTACCATTTAAAACTCAAAAATAATTATAAAATGGCAAAAGAATCAATAAAAGCTCGGGAAGTTAAAAGAGCTAGAATGGTAATAAAATACGCGGCAAAAAGAGCATTATTAAAAGCTAGTGGTGATTATTTAGGGTTGCAAAAATTACCTAAAAATGCTTCACCTGTTCGACAACATAATAGATGTCAATTAACAGGTCGCCCAAAAGGATATATGAGACAATTTGGGATTTCTCGTATTAATTTTAGGGAGATGGCATTAAATGGTCTTATTCCTGGAGTGACAAAAGCAAGTTGGTAAAAGAAAAATTATATTAAAATAAACATTGTAAAATGGTTACAGATCCTATTGCAGATTATCTAACAAGAGTCAGAAATGCCATTATGGCTAATCATAAAGTTGTTGAGATTCCTTCATCAAAGGTAAAAAAAGAAATTACGAAGATACTTTTTGAAAAAGGGTATATTCTAAATTTTAAATTTGAAGACGACACGAAACCGGGCACTATAAAAGTTGCTTTGAAATACCATCCAGTTACAAAAATGCCTGCTATAGTTAAGTTAGAGCGTATTAGCAAACCGGGTTTACGCAAGTATACAGGCGCCGAAGAAATGCCTAGAGTTTTAAACGGGTTGGGTGTAGCTATAATTTCTACTTCTAAAGGTTTGATGACTGATAAAGAAGCGAAAGTACAGAATATTGGCGGTGAAGTTTTATGTTTTATTAGTTAATTAGGAGATTTAAAAAATGTCAAGAATTGGAAAATTACCCATTCAACTACCGTTAGGAGTTTCGGTAAATATATCAGAGAAAAATTTGGTTGTAGTAAAAGGTCCATTAGGAAAATTATCACAGTTCGTGGATCCTATAATAACAATTAAGTTGGAGGATGACCAGATTGTTTTAGAAAGACACTCTGAACAAAAAACACATAAAGCTAAGCATGGTTTATATAGGTCTTTGTTGTTTAATATGGTCAAAGGAGTTTCAGAGGGTTATAAAGTAATTCAAGAATTAGTTGGAGTTGGATATAAGGCTGTGGCTAATGGGCAATTACTTGAACTTTCTCTTGGTTATTCACATAATATAATAGTTGAATTACCTGAGGAAATTAAGGTAGAAACTACTGCAGAGAGAGGGAAAAGTCCGACTATTATATTGCAATCAATTGATAAACAATTAATAGGACAAGTTGCCGCAAAAATTAGGTCCTTAAGAAAACCCGAACCATATAAAGGAAAAGGTATTAGATTTGCAGGCGAAATAGTTAGGAGAAAATCTGGTAAATCAGCATCAGATAAATAATATTAACATCATTATAAATTATTGAATAATGGCAATTAAAGACAGAAAAGCACTTAGAAGATTAACTATAAAGAGAAGAATTCGAAAAGTAGTAAATGGAACATTAGAAAGTCCACGTTTAACAGTATTTAGAAGTAACAAGGAAATATATGCCCAGATTATTGATGATAAAAACTGTAAAACATTGGTATCCGCAACTTCGCTTAATAATAAATTGATTACAAAGGGTGTTAATAAAATTGATCAGGCGAAAATAGTTGGTAAATTAATTTCAGAAAAAGCAACTGAAATTGGAATTTTAAATGTAGTTTTTGATAGAAATGGATATTTATATCATGGAAGAGTTAAGTCTTTGGCTGATGCGGCAAGAGAAGGTGGATTAAAATTTTAAAATAGCAAAGTATGTCAAACGTAAACATAAAAAAAGTTAAATCAACAGAAATTGAATTTATTGATAAACTTGTTAGTATTCAGAGAGTTACTAAAGTCACAAAAGGGGGAAGAACTTTTAGTTTTTCAGCTATAGTTGTGGTAGGAAATGAAAATGGAGTAGTAGGTCATGGTTTAGGAAAAGCTAAAGAAGTTACTTCAGCTATAGCAAAAGGCATAGAAGATGCTAAGAAAAATTTAATTAAAGTTCCTATATTAAAGGGCACACTACCACATGCTCAAGAAGGTAAGTTTAGTGGAGCATTAGTGTTTTTAAAACCAGCTGCGCCAGGAACAGGTGTTATAGCAGGTGGTGCAATGCGTGCTGTTTTAGAAAGTGTTGGTGTAAAAGATGTTCTTGCGAAGTCAAAAGGTTCTTCAAATTCTCACAGTGTTGTAAAAGCGACAATTAATGCTTTAATACAAATGAGAGATCCTTTTACAATTGCCCAAGTGAGGGGAATTGAGTTAAATAAAGTTTTTAACGGTTAATTGTGAATTGATGAAAAAAATTAGAGTAACATTAGTTAGAAGTATTATACATTGCCCTGAAAGGCAAAAAAGAACTGTGGCAGCATTAGGTATAAGGAAAATGCATAATGCTGTTGAATTGACTGCAACTCCACAAATTATTGGAATGGTTAAAAAAGTTGAACATTTATTATTAGTAGAAGATATTTAAAAGATTATAATTATGGATTTAAGTAATTTAAAACCCGCTCGAGGTTCAGTAAAAAAGTGTAAACGAATTGGTAGAGGACAAGGATCAGGGCGCGGTGGTACTTCTACTAGAGGTCATAATGGTGCCAAGTCCAGATCTGGTTATAGTAGGAAATTCGGTTTCGAAGGAGGTCAAATGCCCTTATATAGAAGAGTACCTAAATTTGGTTTTACAAATTTTAACAGAGTTGAATATCATGGATTAAACCTTGATACACTGCAAAAATTAGCTGATGAGAAAAATATTTTTTCTATAGATATAGAGATTTTATATAAAAATGGACTTTCTTCAAAAAAAGATTTAGTAAAGATTTTAGGTCGTGGTGAACTTAAAAGCAAATTAGAAGTCAAAGCCCATGCATTTTCTGCTACTGCGAAAAATGCGATTGAAAATTTAGGTGGAACAGCTACAATAATATAATATCACTTTATGAAAAGACTGTTACAAACTATCCGCAACATCAATAAAATTGAAGAGCTTAAAAGGAGAATTCTCTATACCTTATTAATAGTTTTATTATATCGGGTAGGTTCATTTGTGGTATTGCCTGGTGTTGACCCTCAAATGCTTGGTGCATTTAAGTCTCAAACTAAGGATGGATTATTAGGTTTATTAAATATGTTTTCTGGAGGTGCATTTTCGAACGCATCAATATTTGCGTTAGGGATAATGCCATATATTTCTGCCTCTATAGTTGTTCAGTTACTTGGTATGGCTATTCCCTATTTTCAAAAATTACAGAAAGAGGGTGAAAGTGGAAGAAAGAAATTAAATCAAATGACTCGTTATTTGACTGTTATTATACTGCTTTTTCAATCTCCTAGTTATATTGCTAATCTAATAGGTCAACTTCCTTCTACTGCAGTTTATCCCTTCACTCCTGATACTGCTCATTCAATATTTTCTTTCTTTGGAATTAGTTCGATTTTAATTTTAACTGCTGGTTCGATGTTTATTATGTGGATGGGAGAGAGAATTACGGATAAAGGAATTGGGAATGGAATATCTCTTTTAATTATGGTTGGAATTATTGCTAGATTGCCTTTCGCTTTAGTTGGTGAGTTTGTGTCAAGAATGGAAGAGCAGGGTGGTGGTTTAGTAGTTTTTTTATTGGAATTAATATTTTTAGTTTTCGTTGTTTTAATAAGTATTTTATTGGTTCAGGGTACTAGGAAGATCCCTGTACAATATGCTAAAAGAATTGTTGGGAACAAACAATATGGTGGTGTTCGACAATATATACCTTTAAAAGTAAATGCAGCTGGTGTTATGCCAATAATATTTGCACAAGCAATTATGTTTCTACCAATTACATTAGTTGGGTTTGCTCAATCCGAAACTTTAAGCGGATTTGCAGCTACGTTTTCCGATTTCAATGGGTTTTGGTATAATTTCACATTTGCTGTACTTATAGTTCTGTTTACTTATTTTTATACAGCTATAACAATTAATCCAAATCAAATGGCGGAAGATATGAAAAAAAATGGAGGATTCATTCCAGGAATTAAACCTGGGAAAAGAACTGCAGAATTTCTTGATGGAGTTATGTCAAAAATAACTCTGCCTGGATCGATGTTTTTGGCTTTTGTTGCAATTTTGCCTGCTATTGTTAGGCTATTTGGTGTGAATACACAATTTGCACAATTTTATGGGGGAACTTCACTTTTAATTCTTGTTGGAGTTGTACTTGATACTTTACAACAAATTGAAAGTCATTTGTTGATGCGTCATTACGACGGTTTAACAAAATCGGGACGTATTAAGGGTAGAACCTCTGGGATGTAAAATGAATGATTAAATTAAAGACTAAAGAAGAGATAGAGATTATTAAAGAAAGTTCTTTGCTTGTTGGTAAAACACTTGCTGTAGTTTCAAAGAATATCAAACCTGGAATTCAAACAATCAAGCTTGATAGAATTGCTGAAGAATATATTAGATCTTTTGATGCAGTGCCTGCTTTTAAAGGTTATAATGGATTTCCTGCTACTTTGTGTATTTCAGTTAATGATCAGGTTGTACATGGTATTCCTGGAAATTATGTAATTCAAGAAGGGGATATAGTTTCAGTTGATTGTGGAGTTATAAAAAATGGTTGGGTAGGTGATTCAGCTTATACATTTGCTGTTGGAGATGTTAAACCTGAATATTTAAAACTTTTAGAAATTACTAAAAAAGCTTTATATCTAGGTATTGAAATGGCGCAGATTGGGAATAGAATTGGTGATATTGGATTCGTAATACAAGAATTTGTTGAAAGTTATAATTATTCTGTAGTTAGAGAATTAGTTGGGCATGGAATTGGTAATAACTTGCATGAAAAACCAGAAGTCCCAAATTATGGGAAACGAGGATATGGTATGAAACTTTTAGAAGGAATGGTTATTTGTATAGAACCTATGATTAATTTTGGAAAAAGAAATATTGTTCAAGAAAATGATGGATGGACAATTACGACTTTTGATAAATCACCATCTGCACACTTTGAACATCAAATAGCTATAACAGCTGGTAAGGCTGAAGTTTTATCAACATTTGAATTTATTGAAAATTAAAATTTAGAATTAAAATAAAAAATGGCAAAACAAGCATCCATTCAGCAAGACGGTACAGTGATTGAATCACTGGGTAATGCGATGTTTCGCGTAGAACTAGAAAACGGGCATGTTATAATTGCTCATATATCTGGGAAAATGCGAATGCATTATATTAAAATACTGCCAGGCGATAGGGTGCAACTTGAAATGTCACCATACGATTTAACAAAAGGAAGAATTACGTTCAGGTATAAATAATAACAAAATGAAAGTAAGAACATCAATCAAAAAAAGAACAGCAGATTGCAAGATCGTGCGTAGAAAAGGTAAACTTTATGTTATAAACAAAAAGAACCCAAAATATAAACAAAGACAAGGATAATATTTTTAAATTCAATTAAACTGAATATTTTATGGCAAGAATTGCTGGTATCGATTTACCTAAAAATAAAAGAGGTGAAATAGGGCTAACTTATATTTATGGCATTGCTAGAAGCACTGCTCAAAAAATACTTAAGGAAGCGGAAATTGACATTAATAAAAAGGTACAGGATTGGGATGATGAAGAGCAGACTAAAATCCGTAATATAATTAATGATAATTACAAAGTAGAGGGGGCATTACGTTCGGAAGTCCAAACGAATATTAAACGATTAATGGATATTGGAAGTTATCGAGGAATACGTCATCGTTTAGGTTTACCTGTAAGAGGTCAAAGTACAAAAAATAATGCTAGAACCAGAAAAGGTAAGAAAAAAACTGTTGCTAATAAGAAAAAAGCAACTAAAGGTTAATAAATAGACATAAGTTTTAAAGTTTAATATATTATCATGGCAAAAACTGCTAAAAGTACAAAAAAGAGAATTGTTAAAGTGGAAGCAATTGGAAAAGCATTTATTTCTGCTTCTTTCAATAATATAATTATTTCCTTAGCTAACAATGCAGGACAGGTAATTTCATGGTCATCAGCCGGTAAAATGGGATTCAGAGGTTCGAAAAAGAATACACCTTATGCTGCTCAAACTGCAGCTACAGATTGTTCTAAGGTTGCTTACGATTTGGGACTACGGAAAGTAAAAGTATTTGTAAAAGGGCCAGGGTCTGGAAGAGAATCTGCTATTAGAACTATTCATGCAAGTGGAATTGAAGTAATGGAAATTATGGATGTGACACCTTTGCCTCACAATGGTTGTCGTCCCCCGAAACGTAGAAGGGTTTAATTCGTATTCAATCAAATTATTATATATAAATAAATTATGGCAAGATATATAGGTCCAAAAACCAAAATTGCAAGAAAGTTTAAAGATCCGATTTATGGACCAGATAAGAATTTCGAAAAGAAAAATTATCCCCCCGGTCAACATGGTGCAAACAAACGTCGGGCTAAACAGTCTGAATATGGAGTACAATTGCAGGAAAAGCAAAAAGCTAAATATACTTACGGGATTTTAGAAAAGCAGTTTAAAAATACATTTAAGTTAGCTTCTTCAAAGAAAGGTATTACTGGTCAGATACTTCTTCAATTAATCGAATCACGCTTAGACAATGTAGTTTACAGACTTGGAATAGCTCCTACTCGTAGCGCTGCTCGTCAATTAGTAATACATCGTCATATTACGGTTAATGGAAAGGTTCTGAACGTACCTTCTTGCTTGTTAAAACCTGGTGATATTGTGGGTGTTAGAGAAAAATCAAAATCATTAGAAGTTATTTCGGATTGCTTAATATCAAAGATAAATCAATTTAATTGGTTAGAATGGGATGCAGTTACTTTCATCGGTAAATTTGTTACTTATCCTGAAAGAGAAAATATTCCAGAGAATATTAAAGAACAGCTTATTGTTGAGTTGTATTCTAAATAATAATTTTTCACTCATAAAATTAAAAAATAAATGTCAATTTTAACTTTTCAAAAACCAGAAAAAGTCATCATGGTTGAAGCTGATGAATTCAAAGGTGTTTTTGAATTCCGTCCACTTGAACCTGGCTATGGAATTACAGTTGGTAACACTTTAAGAAGAGTGCTACTTTCTTCTTTAGAAGGATATGCTGTAACTTCAATTAAGGTTGAAGGTGTAGATCACGAATTTTCTGCTATAAAAGGCGTCTTAGAAGATGTTACTGACATCATTCTTAACATTAAACAAATCAGATTTAAAAAACAGATTGAAGGTGTTAATAGCGAAAAGGTACATATTACAATTAGTGGACAAGATGTTTTTAAAGCTGGAGACATCAATAAATATTTAAATAACTTCCAGGTTATTAACACTGACCTTTTAATTTGTAACCTTGAACCTTCAGTTAAGTTAAATATTGAAATGTCGATTGATAAAGGTAGAGGTTATGTTCCTGCTGAAGAAAACAAAATCTTAAACGAAGGAATTGGAATTATAACTTTAGATTCTATACATACCCCAATTAAAAACGTTAAGTTCGCTATTGATTCTTTTAGGGTTGAACAAAAAACGGATTATGAAAAGCTGACAATAGAAATTCTTACTGATGGATCTATCCATCCAAAAGAAGCATTAAAGGAAGCAGCGAAAATAATCATTCATCATTTAATGTTATTTTCAGATGAAAAAATTTCAATGGAAGTTACAGACAAGAATATTTCAGAAGAACTTGATGAATCTTCACTCCACATACGTCAATTGTTAAAAATGCGATTGGTTGACCTTGACTTATCTGTCAGAGCATTAAATTGTCTTAAAGCAGCTGACGTTGAAACTTTGGGCGAATTAGTTGCCTATAATAAAAATGACTTACTCAAATTCAGAAATTTTGGAAAAAAATCGCTAACTGAGTTAGAAGATCTTGTAAAAGCAAAAAATCTTGAGTTTGGCATGAATGTATTAAAATATAAATTAGATAAGGACTAAGAATAATGAGACACGGGAAAAAATTCAATCATTTAGGAAGAACCCATTCACATCGTAAAGCGATGTTATCAAATATGGCCACTTCACTCATTTTACATAAGAGAATAACTACTACATTAGCAAAAGCTAAATCGTTGAGGATTTATGTTGAACCTTTGATAACAAAGTCAAAAGAAGACACAACGCATTCGAGAAGGGTTGTATTTAGTTATTTACAAAGTAAAGAAGCTGTTACTGAACTTTTCAAGGAAGTATCTATTAAGGTAGCTGATCGTCCAGGGGGATATACACGTATTCTTCGTACTGAACAGCGTTTAGGAGATAATGCAGAAATGTGCATTGTTGAATTAGTTGATTATAATGAATTAATGCTTGGTGGAAAAGACGATAAAAAGGCGAAAACAACACGCAAAAGAAGAACTTCAGGTAAGAAAAAAGAAGTAGAATCTCCTGTAGCCGTTCCAAAAGGTATTGAAGTAGTTAAAGCAGAGGAAGTATCAGAGCCTATTAATTCCATAGAAGAAGCTCAGCTTGATACTGATATGGAAAACGCTTCTGACGAAGTTGGCGATAAAAAAGAAGAATAGTTTTTCTAAAAGACAATATAAAAATGAAAAGGATAAGGGTTGAACTTTATCCTTTTTTTAATACAATCAAATTTTTATGAGTATAATTGAACAGGTTTATGCACGACAAATCCTCGATTCGAGAGGAAATCCTACTGTTGAAGTAGACGTATTAACAACTAATGGAATCTTAGGAAGAGCTGCAGTGCCTTCAGGTGCTTCTACAGGAGTGCATGAAGCAATGGAACTCAGAGATGATGATGATAAGTTGTACTTAGGAAAAGGTGTACTGAAGGCTGTACAAAATGTAAACACCTTTTTAAATGAAGCTTTAAAGGGACAATTAGTTACAGAGCAAGCAGAAATTGATCATAAGTTAATTCATCTTGATAACACCCCAAATAAGTCAAAGTTGGGGGCAAATGCAATTTTGGGAGTATCATTAGCTTGTGCCAAAGCGGCCGCTCAGGAAACCAATCAGCATTTATATCGTTATATTGGCGGCGTAAATGCATTTACCCTCCCCATACCTATGATGAACATCATTAATGGAGGTTCTCATGCCGACAATTCTATCGATTTTCAGGAATTTATGATTATGCCGGTAGGTGCAAGCACTTTTTATGACGCCATTAGAATGGGCGCAGAGGTCTTTCATCATTTGAAGTCGGTATTAAAGAAAATGAAATACTCCACAAATGTTGGGGATGAGGGAGGATTTGCTCCTAACCTGAAATCAAATGAAGAAGCTATCACCGTCATTCTTCAGGCAATAGAAAAAGCAGGATACAAACCTGGCGTTGATGTTTTTATTGCCTTGGATCCTGCATCTTCAGAATATTATATTGCTGAAGAGAACGTATATCATCTTCATAAATCGACCGGAGACAAATTGACACCTGCCCAAATGGTAGATTATTGGAAAGATTGGGTTAGTAAATACCCCATTATTTCTATTGAGGACGGAATGGCTGAAGATGATTGGGATGGATGGAAATTGATGACCAAATCATTAGGTTCTAAGTTGCAATTAGTTGGCGATGACCTCTTCGTAACCAATATTGAGCGCTTAAAAATGGGAGTTCAGAAGGGCGTTGCAAATTCTGTTTTGGTTAAACTCAATCAGATAGGCACTCTAACAGAAACTATTGACACGGTAAACTATGCTTACAGAAATGGATACAATGCCGTAATGAGCCATCGTTCGGGTGAAACAGAAGACACTACCATCGCCGATCTTGCAGTAGCTTTAAACACTGGTCAAATTAAAACCGGATCGGCTTGTAGAAGCGAAAGAATTGCCAAATACAATCAATTATTGCGTATCGAAGAATTGTTAGGCGACCAAGCAATTTACCCAGGCAAGGGCTATAAATTTCATTGAGTTTAAATAAAAATTAAAATCCCCGACAGCTATCTTTTTGTCAGGATATATAATAAAAAAGGAGCTTGTCCATCTGGACAAGCTCCTTTTTTTTTTAGTACTTACTTAGAAATTAGTTCTAAGGCTTAAGTAGATATTGCGACCCGATGCGCTTATGCCCGAAGCAAATTGGCGATAGTGGGCATCTAAAATATTCTCAACACCAGTGTTCACGCTGAAGCCTTTACAAACTTCATAGGAAAGGCGAAGGTTTAGAGTATACCATGAAGGTGTTCCAGAGTAAATTGTATTCCCATCAGAGTCGGTGCCCATATTTGCGGTTTGGTTTAAATTATCTTCGCCACTTGGGCTATAGTCTGATAAGTTTTTCGCAGCACTAAAGCGAGAAAACGCCTCTGCTTGGAAGTTATCTTTCTTATAGTTTATCCCTATTTTACCAAAAACAGGAGGAATATGATCCATTGGAACTAAAGTATCGCTAAGTCCGTTTGCGCTGCTAAGGGTTACGGTATACTTTCCATAGGTTCCGTTAAGTGAAAAGTTGAGTGCGAAAGCCTCGCAAAGGTCTATCTTCGCAGCAACATACCCACCGTAGATATTTCCAAAATCAGCATTCTGAATCGACTGAGCTTTGTACATATTCCCATTTACATTTACCGAGTCAGAACCTTTATATTTAGTATCGCGCACCACCATGGCATTATTTAGCATACAATAGTAGACGCCTCCTTCCAGTTTAATTCCGTCTCCAATTTTTTGAACCAAGTTTAGCTCAGCATTGTATGCATATTCAGGCTTAAGGTTTTCATTTGGAACCCTTGCGGTGTTTCCCGAAGCCGGTGCGAAGGCCGTCATATCCTCTACGTTAGGCGCACGAAACCCAGTAGAGCCTAATAAACTAATTTTGGTATGAGAAGCAAGGTTTACGACCAGACCCAAATTCCCACTAGGAGCCATGGCACTAGATTTTACGGTAGTTTCAGGATAGGCGCTAGCATCATTATACTTTGAGGTCAAAGAAACAGACGATACGCGAAGGCCTCCCATAAGTGAAAAGATGGGGCTAAGTTCTCGGTTCACCTGGGCATATAGTGCGATGGAATTCCACTGACTTCCACCATCGGCAAAACGAGTTACGATGGTGTTATCATCTTTGTTCCAAGTGATTGCACCCGTGCTCATGTTTGTTGAAGAGGCTTTCGAGGTGATATCATTGAAGATATATTCTATCCCATAGTAGAGATTGGTTTTTTCACCGATGTTCTTATTCAAATCTAGGTTGACGGAATAGATTCTAGCATTTTCGATGTTAGAGGTGCGTTTGTTGCTATTCAATTTACGGCTAATGCGAATTTGGTCAATATCTTGCATCGAAATGATAAGTTTTGCGTCGTCAGAAATAAGGGTTTTGCCGCTAACATCAAGGGTGTAGGCCGCAAAGAAACGCTTTTGGGGGCCATAGCAATTCTCTGCCCAGTTAGGATTACTGCCTGAAATAAGGAGTAAACGGTCGTAGCGAGGAACATTACCGTCGTTGTTCGAATATTGAAGGTTTACGATATGCGAAATCTTCTCTGATTGTTTAAAAAGAATCTTTTCCATGAGGTCGTATTGCTTGTAGCCGCTGTTTTTCATCACTGTGGGATGGTAATTAGCATGCACAGCGTCGGCTCCATTTTCGCGGGTGACATAGGCAAGGCATTTGCCCCAGTTTCCATACTTTTTGTCGAAATCGCCACCCACTGTTAAGTCGCCAAAATCGCTATAAGTAATGCTTGTAAGAGATGCGAATTTGCCTTTTGACAGATTGAAATCGATATGACCCGTTTTTTCCATGTTTGCCGACGAAATGCGAACATAAGCATTCCCTCCCAAACTATTTAGCTGAGGATTTTTAGTGTAAAAATGAATTACGCCACCCAAAGCATCTGATCCATACATGGTTGAAGATGGCCCGAAGAGCACTTCAGTCTTTTCCAACATCGACTGATCAACAGTGATAACATCCTGAAGGTGACCCAATCGATAAATAGCATTGTTCATTCGAACGCCATCGATAACCAAAGAAATTCGACTGGCTTCGAAGCCTCTCAAAATGGTGCTTCCGCCACCTGTCTGACTTTTTTGAACAAAAATCTGACCTGTGTTTTGAAGCATATCGGCTGTGTTTTGTTGATTTTGCAGTTGGTTTTCTTTAGCACCAATCCCCAACACCCGTGCAGGAACACTTTTTACTTCCTGCTCCCATCGGCTTGCCGAAATAATCACTTCTTTTATTTTTAAAGTATCTTTTAACGAAATTTGCTGTGCAAATAAGGTGTTACTCAGGCAAATGATGATAAATAATATATATGGTTTTTTCATTTTATAATGTTTGTTTTTGATTTGAATTGGAGAAAAGCAAAGGCTAAACTCCTAAATTATTTTGAAAAGAATCGCTGAGAAGCTGTGATATTTTTATTTGCTTAAATTCTTGCTATTAATTTAAGCACAAAGAGTTACGACTTAATTATGAAGCAATGTGAAAGCTTCATGAATAGGTTTTCTTGAATAATTTAACTAATTTCAGAAAAGAATAAGTCATGTGAAAGAATTTTTCAGAGCAATGACGATGAAAAATCTATCGTTAAATTAAGAATATATCAGCCCAAAATTGTTTTTAGGAGGGGGTTTAGGTACTTGCAGATCAATGCATTGATTAGTGCTTTTATAGAAAAAAAGCAAATTGGCAACAGAATGAAAAGGAGTGAGGCTGTTGTTTTCTTTAAGCCAATAATTATAGAGGCTAAGCAGTTCAATGATTTTAGAAACAGGATATTTGGCCGTTTTTTCGCACGAAAAATCCTTTTCAATCACTATGCTGAAAGAAGCCATGAGTTGGCTCTCTTTTTTATCGGGAATGCTCATTAATTCAAGGCTTCCTTTAGTGTTGATAATCTTAACAACATCAAACATTTCGCCCTTAAATCTGAATTCCTTATTATATTCTATCCAGATAAAGTCTTTGCTTAAAGTTTGCAACGATGTAAACACTTGCAAATCCTTATCGCTTAAATTATGTAGCATGTTTTGGCGGGCTTCAAGCCTTACGCTGTGGCGAAATAGACCAAAGGCAAGATAATATCCCGAAATATAGAACAAAAATACCGCCAATAAGCCCATGGCAATGAGTCGCTTGACGCGATCAGAACGATATGTAATTGGATTATGCAAAGTTTAAATCAGGAAATTAAATTATGATACAAAGATAGTCAAAAATAAGTAACAATTTACGTCCACTTAATTGAAGTTATAAGATGCTTTTGAAAAACAGGTCGCTCAAATCAATTTATTAAATCCATCTAAAGACTTAATAAATTGGGAATAACAAGAACTAAGCAGTACTAAATTCAAATTACATGCTACTATATAACATATCAGCACTGTTCAATACAAAATAATTTAAGCATTACTATTTAGCTGACCCGAGAAGCAGTTACGAAGCATATTAATTTAGAAATTATTTAATGATATCACCCATTTAAAGGCTGTTAATTTAGGTCAAAGTGCTGCTAAAATGGCGATAAGCGATGCGTAGAAATAAAGAAGAAGTGTGAAGAGGTAAATATTGCAGAAAAATTACTGCCAACCGCTTAAAAACGTCTGCGCACTGCTGAAAAACTACTGCGCACGGCGTAAATATTGCTGCGAACCACTTAAAAACTGTTGCCAACAAAATTTACAAAGCTGCGCAGTGCTTAAAAAAAACAGCGTAGCAAAAATATTTTACTGCGTACGGCTTCGAAATTGTTGCGAAGTGCGTAACTTGCATTTCGCAGCACTTAAAAAAATCTTTGTGGCGCTTAGGAGATGCTTTTTTGCATTTAGCCGTGTTTTATCGCTGCTTTTTCCTTATTTTGATATTCTAACTATTTACATTTCAGCATTCATTACTTACTAAGAAATATTTCCTTTTATTTTAATTCGATTTTTATCGAAAATATCATTTATTACATACTTAAACTGAGATATTTTGAAGCAAAAAGCAGGTATTTTGAATTAAATGAAACCATTTTCGTGAAATATTTAAGGTGTTATGAAAATTAAATGTGACTTTATTTTTGAGAAATAAGACCTTGAAAATTTAAGAGAAGCAATGTGATGGAATAAAAAAAGGCTTGCAAATCATTTGATTTACAAGCCGTTCGACATTTCTGAGGTGGAGCGTATGGGAGTCGAACCCATGACCTTCAGACTGCCAGTCTGACACTCTAGCCAACTGAGCTAACGCCCCTTCGTAGGTGCAAAGGTAAAAATTTTACTTTTACATCAGCAATTCGAAGAAAAAATATGGAAAGAAGATTATTTATTGCCATCGATATACCCCCTGATCCTCTGCTTAGCAGCCATGTTGGGGAAATGCGCAGGCTTACACAATTCGATAAAATTAAGTGGGTCGAGCTTCACAACCTTCATATCACCTTGCGTTTTATTGGCGAAACTCCCGAGAGTTTGTTGAAACCCATCATAGGAGCTTTGCAAAAGCTTAGAGGTGCTTATCCTAGCTTTGATTGCACTTTGGGCAAGCTTGGAATTTTTGGGAGCTCCTATAACCCCAAAGTTATTTGGATGGGACTTAGTGCGAAAGAGCATTTCACGGCTGTAAGCCTTCTAATCAACCAAGCTTTGCTCGAAGCAGGAATTGCGATGGATAATAGGCCTTTTGTACCACATCTTACCTTGGGGCGAATCAATCATTGTAACGATAAAAATAACCTGCGCAACACAATAGAAACGAAGTCAGGTGCTTATGAAAGGATAATCAGGGTAGAGGCTTTTCATCTAATTGAAAGCAAACTCACGCCCAAAGGACCGGTCTATACGAAATTACATTCGGTATTGCTTTCGATCGATTAAATTAAGTTGTGTAGAAAACCCTTACTGCTAAGTAGAGACCAATTCCAACTAAGATCACTCCCACAATTCTATTTACCCAGTGCATGATTTTTGGGGTCATAAAATTTTTGATTTTGTGGGAAATATAAACCTTAATTACGTCGGTTGAAAATATTGTGAACAGCGCACCTAAGAAAAAGGCCAGAATTTTCATGTTATGTACGCCATAATTTGAAGTTGCGGCCACCGTAACCGTAATCCAGAAGAACCACGGACCGGGATTTGCGAAGTTCAAAAAGAAACCTTTGAGAAGATATGTTATGTTGGAGGGACGCTTCACTTTTACTTCTTCTCCCTCTTCAACAACTACCTTCCTGGTGAAAGTTACGATGCCAAAAATTGCAAGAATGATGCCCCCAATAACGCCAAAGTACAACTTGTTTTTTGGTGAGTCCAACACCTGACTTGCTCCGAAGTAAGTAAGCAGAACTATTACTACATCGCTAATGGAAATGCCTACCGATAAAAAAAAGCCTGCCTTAAAACCCCTGTGAATGCTGGTCTGCAGCAAGGCAAACAAGGCCGGACCTAGCAATACGGCTATGGTCATGCCTAATAAAATACCTTGTAAAAATGGAAATAACATATTATGAATTGTTCTGTTTAGTTAAAAATTCGTTCCAACTGAGTAATTTCTCTCCTTTCAGAACTCGCGGAAACTTGTTCTGCCCTCCTTCTTTGCCTTGTAGCTTGAGCCAATCGTAGAAATATTGTAGGGGAATAATGTCCACCAATACCTCCCTAATGGCCTCGAGGCGCTCAACTCTGTAATCGTCGTTGATGTCTTTTAGTTTTTGGTCGATACATTCGCTCAGCACATTTGCGTCTATTTTATCGTTTGTGCCCACATACCAATGGTGCGCAAACATGCTTTGATGACTTTGCCCGGCAACAGTAAACTCTTGAATTTCAATGCGCAGCTCATCAGCAGCTCTTTGTATAGCCACGTTAAGATTGTCGAGCGAGACGTGCTCACCGCAAAGGCTTAAGAAAAGCTTTGTACGGCCTGTGATGATAATTTCACTGTCTTTTTTCGAAGTGAAACGCACTGTGTCGCCAATTAGATAGCGCCATGCACCTGCACAACTCGAAATTAAAAGCGCATAATCGGTGTTTTCTTCAATATCCTTGATTGTTAAAGTCTTTGGAGGAGCTTTGATATTGCCTTCCATGTCGAAATTTTCTTCATTAAAGGGGACAAACTCATAAAACAACCCGTTATCAATCACCAACTGCATTGAACGACTGTTTCTATGGGTTTGAAAAGCAATAAACCCCTCTGAAGCGAGGTAGGTCTCGATGTATTCGATAGGTTTCGACAATATTTTTTCAAATGAATGCCTGTAAGGCTCAAATGCAACCCCACCATGAACAAATATCGAGAGGTTTGGCCATATTTCGTGTATGCTTTTTACATTATAATATTCGGTGATGCGCAAGAGCAGGATTTGTATCCATGCCGGAACGCCTGCAATCACTCCTATATCCCATTTGGGGGCTTTTTTCACGATTTCTTCGAGTTTTGCGGACCAATCGCGCTCCTTTGAAATGCGCTTGCCCGGCTTATAGAAGTGCTGAAACCAAAAAGGGATGTTCTTAGCCGTTATTCCGGAGAGGTCCCCTTCGAAATATTTCCCATTGTAATGAAGATGGGTGCTCCCACCTAATATTAAGATCCCCTTTTCGAAGAATTCGTTGGGGAAATCATATTGTGCTAAGGAGAAAATCTGTCGTGTGGAGGTCTTTTTTATTGCCCTTAACATATCGGAAGTAACGGGGATGTATTTGCTAGAAGCTTCGGAGGTCCCCGAACTTAATGCAAAGTATTTAATTTTTCCTGGCCAGCAAACATCAAGTTCCCCTTTCAAGGTTTGATTCCACCACTGCTTGTAAATGCTGTTATAATCATAAATGGGAACGCTTTCCTGAAATGCTTTCACAATATCACGCTTTAAAAACAACTTGGTAAACTCGAATTTTTTACCAAACAGAGTAAATTGCGATTTGCGAATGAGTTTTCGCAAGGTTCGTCGCTGTACCCTATACGGACTCAACGGCACAACGGGGCTGCGCGGCATTTTGCTTTTAAGCTCTATGGCGTTTTTAATGATTGAACCTAGTATGGGCATGCATTGAGTATTGATTGCAAATTTAAATATTTATTACGAATAAAGATTAAGGCATTAAAAATACATTTGTAGCGATTATTAATGCGAACTCACTCATTAGGTGGTTTTTTCACCTATAAAGAAGTCTTCTTTGTTCTTGAATAGAATGTTAAAAGTAGTTAAACTTCCATATATGCGCGTGATATATTGTTGCATATCCACTTTTTCTTCATCTGTCAGCTTGCTTGCATTGAGTTTTTGCTCTAAAACTCTTATTCGATCGCGAATCATAACGATTTTATGAAAGAAGGCATCAATGGGCACTTCTTTTTCTTTTAAACTGCTGTCGCCCGGATACATTACCAGCCTTCCATTTGACCATTTAGCACCTAATGGGACAGTTTCCTGCACGTCGCTGAAACGTCGCAGCACACGAATCAGACTTTTTTCAAGTTTTTCGTAGGTGGTGACTTCTGAAGGGGTTTCTACAGCTTCGATAATCTCAAGCCCATCGTATTCTCTTGATATTTGACGGATTCCGTTTTCAATAAAAGCGATTTCATATACGTCCGAACGTATTTGAACTACCACTCCTTTGCCGAATTGTGGGTGTTTTATCCTTGATCCAACTCCCAATTGTATCTCTGCCATGATTTAATTATTTAGTTTTGTCTTTTAATATCGAACACAAAAATACGAATTTATTATGGATAGCTTTAATGTCTTTATGTTTAAGTGCAATATTATGTTTACATTTGAAGAAGATATTGAAGTTTCTGAAGTCCATAAAAACAAATTAAAATGACTGTAAAAATAATACAAATCTTATCGTGGATAGCAGGTTTATTCCTTTTAATAAGCATTTCTTTCATTATTTGGGCAAGTATAACTGATTTTAAACCTCTTCTAAGGATGGAACTTTCACCAAAAGGCAATGCAAACCAACCTTTCCCCGAATCGCGCGAGTTGAATTTGCTTTCATGGAACATTGGCTATTGTGGATTGGGAAAGGAAATGGATTTTTTCTATGATGGAGGCAAACAAACACGTTGTAGCATCGAGCAGTATCAGCAATATCTTAATGGGATTTTTAATTTCTTGTCTTCACAATCACATCTCGATTTTTGTTTAATCCAAGAAGTGGATGTCGATTCGAAACGAAGCTATTATACGCAACAAGAACAAATGTTGATAAAAGCTTTCTCAAAGTTAAACAGCGTTTACGCAGAGAACTACAATGTTGGTTTCGTGCCAGTGCCACTTCAGTCGCCTATGGGAAAGGTTAGTGCCGGAATGATGACATTTAGCCCATATAAAATTGGTGAGAGCTACCGTTTGGGCTTTGAAGTAAATTATGATTGGCCAAAGCGATTGTTTATGCTCGACCGTTGTTTGCTTGTGACCCGACTTCAATTGGAGAATGGGAAAAGTTTAGTGATTGTAAATTTGCATAATTCTGCTTTTGATGATGACGGTAGGCTTAGGCAAGGCGAATTAAGAACTTTGAAAACTCTTTTGTTGGATGAGTATTCCAAAGGAAACTATGTGATTGCAGGTGGCGACTGGAACCAAAACCCTCCCGGATTTAAGAAGAGCAATTTCACAACAGGGGATGCTGCTGAACTAATTTCTCCTCCATTTAGTAAAGATTTTATGCCTTCTTCATGGAAGTGGATGTTTGATGCCAAATCTCCTTCAAACCGTTTTTTAAATGAAGCTTATCAAAAAGGGAAAACATTAACTACTATCATCGATTATTTTATTGTATCCCCCAATATTGAGGCATTATCAGTGAAAACATTTCCTCTTGGCTTTGAATTTAGTGATCATAATCCTGTGATGATTTCGGTTAAGTTGTCGGATGAACCTTGGCAAAGACAGATTCAGCAAGATACCTTGAAAATTCATCAATTGCAGGACTCTATTCAAGTGCTACTCCATAAAAAGACCGGAAGAAAGCCGGTCGGCAAGTAGCATTCCTTCTCTGCTTAATACGATGGCTTCGTTTTTAATTAGTAAAAGCCCTTCAGATAAGGGTGTTTTCGCGTTTTCCATTAATGATAAAAGCGCTTGCCCGCCAAACATCTTTTCGAGTTCCGCTAATTTAACTCCCCATTTTGTTCGCAGGTGGGTTAAAATATATTCATTATGACGCATGATTGGGCTTATTTCTTCCGATTCGCATAATATCTTTCCTTTTTGCAGCGATTGAATGTATTCTTTGATGCTTGATACATTCCATTTGCGAATTTTTCCATCGTAGGAATGTGCAGAAGCTCCTAGGCCCAGATATTTTTCGCCTGTCCAATAAGAAACATTGTGTTTCGCCTGATGGCTAGGCAAGCAATAATTTGAGATTTCATAGTGTTCGTAACCCATTTGTGCCAGACTGTCTTTTATTAGGTAGAATTGATCCGCCATTTGGTTTTCGTCGGGAGGAGAAAGCTTTCCTTGTTTAATTTGCCTATGTAAAAGAGTCTTTTCTTCAACTGTAAGGGCATAAGCAGATATGTGTGGAATATTGAATTCAATTAGGGTGTTAATATCCTTTTTTAGGATGTCATCGGTTTGACCTGGAATGCCATATATTAGGTCGGCAGTGATGTTGTTATACCCTTCATCCAACAATAGTTGAATTGAATTAAATGATTTTTCTGCCGTATGTTTTCTCCCAATATGTTGAAGGACACTACTGTCAAATGATTGAACTCCTAAAGAGATTCTGTTTACTTGTGTCTCACGGATACCACAAATCCAATCATA
The DNA here is from genome assembly GCA_903922465.1 of uncultured bacterium. Taxonomy (GTDB): domain Bacteria; phylum Bacteroidota; class Bacteroidia; order Bacteroidales; family CAIXTV01; genus CAIXTV01. Next base: position 10,909 of record CAIXTV010000301.1, on the reverse strand, counting down.
ATTAATATCCTCAGGGTTCGCTTCCATGGTGATTTCAGGGAAGTCAATTACGCTGAATTCTTCAAAAATATAATTTAGAAGTTGATGGATTTCGTGAGGTTCGAGTAGGGAAGGGGTACCCCCACCAAAATAGATGCTGCTAATGCTTTCTCCCTCAAAATAATTCGATTGTAAACGTATTTCTTGCTGAAGAGCTATTAAATATTCCGATTTATTCGATAAAGAAACCGAAGAGAAAAAATCGCAATATGCACATTTGTGTCTGCAAAACGGAATGTGAAGGTAAATTCCTGCCATTATTAGCTGTATAAAAGATTACAGCCTCTAATGTCGCTATTGTCGATACGACCAAGCACTTCGAAGGCTTCGTTTTCGTGCATAATTCCGATATCATCAGTCATAATAAAGCTACATGAGTTCAGGTTAGCCAAATCAATTATGTTAATGGCACCATTTCGGCCGTTTTTACAATATGAAAATGGGTCGTAAACATCTCTTATCATCACTTTCATCCATGGTGGTGTGCGAAAAAGGCCTTTCCCATAGGAATATGCCTGCGATAATAATTCTGTCATTCCATATTCCGAAGAAATGTTTTCAAGCCCGAAGCCATTACAAAGTTCGTGGTGCAATTGCTGACGAATCAGTTCCTTTCGTTTTCCTTTCATTCCTCCGGTTTCAATAAGCATGAGTTTCGGAAGCGAGGAGGGAAATTGTTCGCAGAAATCAAGCAAGGCATAACTTACTCCCCAAAGCATGGTTTTTCGTGGGGAATCTTTAAGTAGATGTAATTTGTGATTAAGCTCTCCGAAATCGTGCAAATAGAATCCGCTATGCTCATCATTTGTTTTTTTAATGAGATGTTCCATCATATAGACTAATGAAGAGCCTTCTCTTTCGAGGTAGGAAGGGAGAAGGGCGAGAATATGATATTGTTCGGGTATCCCAAAAGTCAATTTAAAATTCAAATTAAAGCTTTGTTCATAAAGGCTGATGTCGGATACATGATGTAGAGAAGGTATACTTTCGGTTGTACCGCTGCTTTGAAATATCTTCTGAATTTTCTCGTTTCCACTAACAATTGAATGACTTTTAAAAAACTGTATCGGAAGAAAAGGAATTTGATAAATTTCGGTTACTTCCTTGTAATTAATGTTTAAGCCATCGACCCATTGTCGGTAAAGATTATTGTTTAGATATTGATAATGAAAGATATCTATAGCAAGATGCCGAAATTGTTCATCGGTCGAAATATTGAAAATATCAGCAGATTGTATTGTCATTGAATTTATTTGTACCTTTATGCTCTGATTTCTAAACTATGTTTAAGCATTCAAAATTACGATTAATTCTTGTATTAATGGGGTTTCTGATTCTGTTTTCCTGTCGGAAAAAGGAGAATTATCCTGATACTCCTCATATTGAGTTTAAGAGCTTCTCTAAAATTCAAAATGCTACGATATATGATGATAAAGGCATAGTCACCCTCTCTTTTACAGATGGGAATGGCGATATTGGGCTTGCAATGGGAGATACATTCTCTCCCTATAGCCCTGGAAGCCCTTATTATTACAACTTTTTTATTCAATATTTCGAACGTCAAATGGGAGTTTGGACAAAAGTGGAACCTCCTTTGCCTTTTAATGCAAGAATCCCCCTAATTAACCCTTCTGGAAAAGAAATGCCGCTTAGTGGCGATCTTCAGATGGAAATTTATATCAACAACCCTCTTTCAACTTACGATACCATACGTTTCGAATTGTATATTCTCGATCGTGCACTAAACCAAAGCAATAGTATTACCACTCCTGAAATTATCGTAAAAAAGCATTAAAAGTAAATAAGGCTTAATCAATAAGTATATTCCCATTTCGATTCCATAAAAACCTCTACAAAATGGTTTTTTTATTGGATAAGTTTCAAAAAAACATCCTTTTTCCAGACTAATGCCTCCTCCACGAGGACTAATTAGTCCTATAGCCAGACTAAATAGTCTTCCTCCTAGGACTAAATACTCCTGTTTCCAGACTAATTAGTATTATCAATAGGACTATTTAGTCCTATTACCCAGACTAAATAGGCTCTTTCCAGACTAAATAGTCTTACTGCCCCGACTAATTAGTCCTCCCGCAAGACTAATTAGTCCTGAAATTGGACTAATTAGTCTGAAACGAGGAGTCGAAAGTCCTGTTTTTAGACTAAATAGTCGCTGAAGAGGACTAATATTTGGCACTTAGTTTGGATGTATAATTATGAAAGTAGTTGTAATAGTGATATATAGAAGTATAATATCTGTCCATTTAGGGCAAAAAAAAACTGCCTCCATAGCGAAGACAGTTTTTTAATAAGATGTTTGAGTTTTATTCAGGATGAATTGCTTCAACCGGACAAACATCAGCACAAGCACCACAATCGGTACAAATGTCTGGATCAATTTTGTAGATGTCACCTTCTGAGATTGCCTCAACTGGGCATTCATCAATGCAAGTACCGCAAGCAGTACAATCGTCTGAAATAATATAAGCCATTTTTGTTTTTTTTTGGTTTCGTCGGCAAATATATTCATTTAAGCTTAAACCAATATAAAAATAAGCAGAAATAAATTATTTTTAATAGATAAGAGGTGCGGAGGGAAAGTTTTCCCCCTACATAAACAGGGCTTGCAGAGGAATCTGCTAAATATGGGAATCTGAAATTTGTTGAAAAAATTTAAAGAAATTTTGTCTTAAGCGACAAAATGCAAATTAAAACAGAATTATTGAAGTAGTTTTTTGATTAGAAGAGCTATATGTTCGAATTATTTCGCGATTATGGCGAAATGTTGCCCATAATATTTACTTCCTGAAAGAAGGAAATCAAGCAATTTAAAAGAAATTCTTCCATACAAGCCAAATTAAATTTAATTTTGTGAGATAGAAATTATCATATGCACCAACTATATCCCCTTAAATTCACTCCTATATATAAAGATAAGATATGGGGTGGAAATAAAATTCACGACCTTTTAGGTTTAAATTATGCACCCCTTCCAAATTGTGGCGAGGTTTGGCTATTGTCGTCTGTTGCAGGCGAGGCCTCAATAGTTTCTAATGGTTTTTTGGAAGGAAATGAAATTAACGAGCTCATCGAAGTGTATATGGGCGACCTAATTGGCGATCAGGTGTATGAAAAATCGGGCGAAGGATTTCCTTTGCTCTTTAAAATCATCGATGCCAACGCTGCCCTTTCTGTTCAGGTGCATCCCAACGATGCTCTGGCACAAAGACGCCATCAATGTAATGGTAAAACCGAAATGTGGTATGTCATGCAGGCAGATCAGGGGGCAAAGCTCATTAGTGGATTCAACCGTAAAATGGACAGGACATCTTATTTAAAACATCTCAATGAAAATAGCCTTAAGGATGTACTTAATTTTGAGAATGCTCAGAAGGGGGATGTATTTTACATGCCTGCAGGCAGAGTTCATGCCATTGGGAGTGGCATACTGCTGGCCGAAATCCAACAAACTTCTGATATTACATATCGAATTTACGATTGGGATCGCAAAGATGCAAATGGCATGGCCCGTGACCTGCACACTGAACTTGCGCTCGATGCCCTTGACTTTACACACCATGCAAAATATCGAACCGACTACCGTTTGCCCAACGAAGGGAGCGCATCAATAGTTAAAGAACCTCATTTTGTGGTGAATGTCATGCATTTTCATCATCCTGTAGAAAAGGACTATACTGAACTCGACTCTTTTGTGGTGTATTTATGCACTGAAGGATCGTTTACTTTGAAAACAGGGCCAAATCATACAAAAGTCACAAAGGGGGAATGCGTTCTTGTTCCAGCTTTGATTAATATTGTGGAAATTCATCCTGAGAAACATGTCGAAATATTGGAAGTGTATATCGAACATTTCGCTTAGTGCATTTATACTCTCCTTCGCATTGCTGGCTTGCCGAAACAGTCATCAAAAACAGGAAGCAGAGAATACGACTAAGGTTGAACTGCGACTAGAATGCCCTAGCACAATATTGCCACTTGTTTCAGAAATCGTAGATTCATTTCATTTAGCCCAAAAAGATATTCAAATTTCGCTAAAAGGATTTCCAGCAAACAGCAAACAACCAACTGGAGCATTTGATATGCATATAGGTTTTGCAATTCATGATGAAAATTCGTCCCCAATGGTATTTGCCTATGACGAAATGGTAATTGCGTATTCCAATAAATCAGCTTATCGTAAAGTGATTAAATCGGGTAATTGGATTGATGTTTTGCTAAAGCCAGATGTGATTTTAGGACGCTTACTGCCTGATAGTGAATTGTTGGGGGTGCATACTTTAATTACACTTCAGTTAAGCGAAACTTTTTATCAGCATAAATCAGGGTCAGCAAAACTATTGGAGAGGAAGAATGCCTATTTTGTGCGACCAACTGTTAATCAAATTATTCAATTATTACAAACACATCTTATTGATTACGCATTCATGTATGCCTCACAAGCAAAAAGACAGCATTTGCTGTTTTTGCAATTGCCTAACGAAATCAATCTTAGTAAACCTGAACTAAGCGATGAGTATGCTAAAGTAAAGTGTGATTTTAGCTCAGTAACCTCTACTCCTTTCAAAGTGAAAACTTCAACTCCTCTCGAATATACTGTGTCGGTATCTGAACAAACACAATACAAAAAGTATTGCAATGTATTTGTTGATTATCTGCTCACACATGCTTCATCCATCATTTGCCAAAAAGGGCAGAAGCCTGCGCTTGAAGTGAGTATGGAAGATGATTAAAAACGGAGCCATGCCTGATAAACACAATATTTTAGCCTGAAAATAGTTATATTAAAGAAGATTTACATCACAATAAGATTTATGTGATGTTTTTGGCTTATTAATATTAATTTTATCGCCTTACCAAAGATTTAATCACTTTCAATCGTCTATATAAATGGAAACGCTTATCGACATATCGCAAAAACAACTCATAGAAAAGTGTTGTAAGAACGACAGGAAGTCGCAGGCTGCTCTATATAAAACACATTATCAGGCTATGATGAAAGTATGCTTACGTTATTCAGGAAACCGGGAAGATGCAAATGAAATCCTTAATTCAGGGTTTCTCAAAGTCTTTACGAGCATTTCAAACTATAATTTTCAAGGCTCATTCGAGGGTTGGATGAGGAAAATTATGGTTAATACGGCTCTTGATAAAATTAAATCGGAACAAATTCAAAAACAAAACACCCTGGTTGTTGAAGATTATTCGGCTTATGAAAATGAAATCATGGTTGAAAATGATGCGGTAAAGGGTATTTCAAGTGAAGTTGTACTTGGTTTGGTCAACCAACTGCCCCTCATGAGCAGAAGCGTTTTTAACTTATATGTTTTTGATGGGTATTCACATCGCGAAATTTCGCAAATGTTGGGAATAAAGGAAGGAACCTCTCATTGGCATCTGATGAATGCCAGAACTTTGCTAAAAGAGAAAATATCACATCCACAAACTCAAATTTTCAATTGATGGAACAGATATACATTTCAATAGATGATTTTATTCATAATGGCATTGACAATCTTGCAATTGAAATGCCCGTGGGTGAATGGGAAAAAATGAGCGCTTTGCTCGACATAGAACTCCCGGCTAAAAAACAATTTAAGAATTTTCGCAATATTATATTTTGGGGAGCATCTTTGTTGATTGTAGCCTTGTTTGTTTACCAACAATGGAATAGAACTGTTTCAAATAAAGCTATTTTATCATGTCCTGAAAGAAAAACGGCAGAATGTAAGCGAATCGTATCTCCAACTGTATTAAAGAGTGAAGAACCAAGCACAACCACAACTGTTGATGTATCCTTAAAACCAATAATTAATGCACCCCCAATAATTAAGGACACAATTAAACCTAAATTAAAATCTATCGAACTTCCTAAACATAGTAAAACATCCAATAATTATCAGAAAACATCAAGCAGTCCCAACAACATTTCTAAAAATCTTCAAGACGAATATAGTGAGAAGGATCAAGTAGATTATTTTGGGATTGCATCGGATAGCATTATCTATGATAATATTGGAAAGGTAAAGAAGAAAAAGAGGAAGTAATATTAATTGCAGGGATAAATGGCAATAATTCCTGGCTGGTCTAGTTGAGAATTATCATAAGCATCCTGTATCATAGAAGTCTTTACAATAGTAATTCGCTCATGATTCACTTTCTCTTTAAATGTAGTGATAGCGGCTGTGGGTTTTGAATTTCCTAGACCAATTGCAACGACCCTTGTGCAATCGATGCCGTTTTCAACCAACCATTTAGCTATTATTAAGGCTCTTTTTTCAGATAATTGCTGATTAGCTGCATAACCAACTTCGGTATAGCAATGTCCTTCGACACGAATTAGCATTATTTGCCAGTTTTCTGATAAATAGTTTTTGATTTCCCATAAAGAAGGAAGACTCTCAGGCTTTAAGCGGCTTGAGCCTTTTTCGAAAATAGCATCAATTGCTAAAGTAAAATAAATTGAATCTTTTACGTTAGAAGGAATCTGTGCATTTAGCACACTTATGTTTGCAATAAGTATCATAATGAAAACTATTGCATAGCGATTATTTTTCATTTTAAAACAGATTTAAAGCCACTATAAAGGTACAAAAAATAAATATATTTGAGTGATAAATTGTAAATTGATTCAACATCTTCTAATATTGATGGAAAGATGTAGCTGTAAACCCTTTTGTTTTATCAGTTAAACAATAGTTTATTTGTGTATTGAGATTGTTCCTTGGGGCTTAAAGCGGGTGAAATTACACAGTTTATTTTCTATTAATAATACGGTTTATATGTTTAATTAAGATAATCAATGTAATAGTATGAATAATTTGACGATGATTAATATCTTTGCATCCTGATTGTAAAAAACACTAAATGATAGCCCTAATTCTAAACAGCTGGTTTACTATTCGTCTGATAGATGTTATTGACATACTATTGGTGGCAGTTTTATTATACCAAACCTATAGGCTTATTAAAGGAACAGTTGCAATAAATATTTTTCTAGGAATCGCCTCCATTTATTTAATTTGGAAACTGGTTAAACTCTTAGAAATGGAGCTCCTCTCAGAAATACTTGGGCAATTTATTAGTGTTGGAGTGATAGCGTTAATAGTGGTCTTCCAGCCAGAAATAAGACAATTTCTTCTATTGTTAGGAACTCCATCCTTTATGAAGAAAAAGCAACGAGGTTATCTGTTCTCTAAATTGAATTTATATTCCCAATTGAAGCTTGATATTAATCCAATTATTCAGGCCTGTCAGAAAATGTCTGCATCACGAACGGGTGCTTTAATAGTAATAGCACGACGTAACGAATTGTTTCAGTTTGTCAATACAGGAGAACGTATTGATGCTTCCGTTTCTCAGCAATTAATCGAAAATATTTTCTATAAAAATAGTCCACTTCATGATGGGGCAATGATTATCCTATATAATCGTATAAGAGCAGTGCGTTGCATCTTGCCTGTTTCGGGCAATAATAGCCTCCCTGCTGATTTAGGCTTACGACATCGCTCTGCACTTGGGATTACAGAGGTTTCAGATGCAATTGCTATTATAGTTTCAGAGCAAAGTGGTAAAATATCTTTGTCAAAAGGAGTGGATATTCAAATTGATTTGACCCCATCGAAATTAAAAAGCATTTTAGAAGAAGAATTTAATTAGGATTAACCTGTTAGGAAGGGATAATGTATAATCTTAGCCCCACTAATATCGTTGAATTATAAATTGGAGGCTAAAAACTGAACAGTTTTAAACTATCTATCCTTCAAATGAAAACGGATTAAGCCCTCAATGGGACTTAAAGTTATTTCTTTTATCTGTATTTGGTGTTGATGTGCAACAAATTGAAGCTGTTCTGAGAAATAATACGCTATTGATCCTGTGAAATACAAAGGGAGGGACGAGAAACCATCGTAAATAGAAATATACTCTTTGAAAAATGCATAGAAACTTTCTTTTATTAGATTATCAATAAATGAGTTTCCAGCTTGACTTGCTATCCATGGGCAAAAGGATGCTAAGTATCGATTAGGAAAACTTCTACGATAAATGTTATCCAACAATATTTCCCGTGAAACACAGTTTTTTTGTTCGAATGACAATTTAATTGGTTCAGGAAGTTTGCCTGATAAGTATGCTTTAATGAACATTTTCCCGATAAAGGCTCCACTCCCTTCATCACCAAGAATATACCCTAAGGATGGTGCTTGCTGAATTAGTTGATTTCCGGAAAACTTACATGAATTGGCCCCAGTTCCTAAAATAGCGGCAATACCTTCGTGCTTAGAATCAATAGCATTCAAAACACCTATAATGTCCGTTGATACATCACAGACAGCATTAATAAAAAAAGTTGAAAGGACATTAGAAATCAATAAAGATTTTTCTTGTGCTCCACATCCTGCACCATAAAAGAAGACTTTGTTTATTGATTTTGGATCAATAAATGGAAGTAAATCTTTCTCAAGGACTTCTAAAATTGAATTTTCATTAAGAAAATATGGGTTTAGCCCAGTAGTTTGAACCCTTTTATTTGTCCTGTTTAAATCAATAATAGCCCAATCTGTTTTTGTAGAGCCACTATCAGCAATAGCAATCATAATATTTTTTGGATTAATTCAAAAAAGTAGGGAGCAAATATTAAAACACCGACGATAACAGCAATAATTGCACTTAATAAAACCGCCCCAGCGCTAAGGTCCTTAATAGTTTTAATTTCTGTATGATATTCTTTTGAAATGAAGTTGCACGTAAATTCAATTGCAGTATTTATCATTTCAGTTATGATAACCATTCCTATGGTTAGGAAGATAAGTATCCATTCTGTTTTCGAAATCCCAGCTATTATCCCTATAATAATAATCATCATGGCAATTAAAATATGAACCTTCCCATTAAACTGAGTTTTATAGAATGCCTTCCATCCATTAATGGCAAACCCAAATCCTTGAAGGAATTTTTTCATTTAATTATCCTCTTGTAGATGAATTGTTAAACCATCTTTTGCTAGTAAGGTGTTAGGGAAATGAGAATCTGCTTCAGTTTTAAAGTTAACTAAATCTTCTTCCTCTCGATAACGAGCCGAATAGTGCCCAATTAGTAATTGTTTGACCTGTGCTTTATGTGCGATTATTGCTGCCTCGGCTGCTGTTGAATGAAGTTTGTCGTGTGCACTTTCTTCTTTATCAGACAAAAAGGTGGCTTCATGATATAATAAATCGACTTCTTTTATATAAGGAATAATATTTTCATCATACCTTGTATCTGAACAATAGGCATAAGAATATGAATGGGCAGGCTCAAAGGTAATGTTTTGATTCAAATGCAGATTGCCAGTTTTATCTATGAAATCTTTCCCTTTCTTTATTTGGTTAATTGACTTTATATCTGGTTTGAAGTTATCTACAAATTCTTTTTTGATTTTTCTAATCTTTGGTTTTTCTTTGAAAATAAAACCGTGAGTGGGAATAGTGTGTAATAGAGGGAATGCTTGTATTGTAATGACATCATTTTCGAAAACAATTCCGGAGAAATTTTCCTGAATATTGTGGAATGTTAATGGATATTGGAGTAAAGTCTCTGAAGCCTTTAGTTGTAAATCAATGATTTCTTCTAATCCTTCAGGAGCATATACATGAAGTTCTTGCTTTCTGCCCAATAGATGAAGGGTTGAAATAAGGCCGATTAAACCGAAAAAATGATCACCATGTAAATGACTTATGAAAATATGATGAAACCGTTGGAATTTTATTTTGAAACGAAGCAATTGCATTTGAGTGCCTTCAGCACAATCCATTAAAAACAAGCGCTCATGTATGTTGATGACATGAGCGCTTGGATTTCTATTAATTATGGGAGCCGCAGAACTGCTCCCCAATATGGTAATTGAAAAACCCATTAATTACCCGAATAGATAAATCTTTTTGTAATTACCTGTTTTCCATTATTGAGCTTATACAAATAAATCCCTTGAGTGATATCCACTGAAGGGGTATAAGTAATGCGATTAAAACCAGTTTGAGGAATAATGGTTTCTTGATGTATTATTTTCCCTACCAGGTTATAAACAGAAAAAACAATATTATCAGAACTACTATTGTTAAAGGTAATTTCTGCTGATTTACTAAAAGGATTGGGATTGCTTGAAACAGAATTGAATGAGTTTTCAATGTTATTTATACCCTGATCAGGTGTGATAACGATAACATAATCTGTGTCTAAAACGGAACTAGTATACAATCCGGAAGCAGCAATATATTTGATGGTTAATTGCAATTTATAGCTCCCTTCTGTAGTTGGTGTTCCTGTGATAATGGCACATCCTTTTGTTCCACCATGCCAATAATGACTTGGGGTGCTGGCTGCTAAAGTTAATCCAGGAGGTAAATTAGAATAGGATTGTAAGCCAATAGAATCAATTTGGACTGTAAATCCTAAATAAACGGTATCAGCTGGAACAACAACAGTTATTAACTGGCTGTAAGGGATTCCAATGGTTCCGGCAACAAATCCCTGAGCACTATCAGGGAATATTCCTGAAGCAGTTAAAGGAATACTTGGGTCAGGAATACATTGGGAAAACACATTAAATGTGCTGTAAAGACAAATGCTTAAGACAATAAGTAGTTTTTTCATCATAGTTGAATTTTTGTTTCAACAAATGTATATCTTTTTTCTTTGCTTTTTACAAAAAGGCAAATTTATTTTTTAACAATGAGGTATAATAGACAAAATAGTTGGTTTTTTTGAAGACGTTTAGTCCTAATGGACAAAATAGTTGGTTTTTATTTTTACCTGTTTATTTTTCTTATATTTCTTTAAATTACTTTTGTTTCTTCAACTGAAAAGGAAACGAGCT
>CAIXTV010000300.1 GCA_903922465.1 uncultured bacterium | reverse complement strand
CTTATTATTGAAATGAAAGGGAATGCTGTACCTGTAGGATTTGAGATTTACAATGCAATTGGCCAACTTATTTATAAAAATAGCATGATTGAAAAGACGGTTGTGCCTACGGCAAACTTTGCGGCTGGGATGTATGTTATACGATTTAGGAATAGTGAGCGGCTGGAGTATCGGAAGGTGGTGAAAATAAATTGACAATTGACAAGGGAGAATTGACAATTAAGTAGGGATTACATTGCCAATATCAACCTTATTTCAAATATTTTACACTTCTATGTTCGTCAGCCTACTTAAAAAACACCTTATACAAATCGTTTCCTATAGCAAAAGCCATAATGGCTAAGAGGATAACCATGCCCACAATTTGAGCGCGTTCGAGGAATTTATCGGAGAATTTCTTGCCTGTGATGGCTTCGATGGTGAGGAAAATAACATGTCCGCCATCCAAAGCCGGAATCGGAAGGATATTCATAAACGCCAGTATCAACGATAGCAAACCGGTGATGAACCAGAAGCGTTGCCAATCCCAAACCCCGCCATAAATCTTTGCAATTCCGATGGGTCCCTGCACCGAATCGGTGGCTTTTACTTTTCCAGAAAACACTTTTCCCAAACCCTTAACATTGGCAACTGACATATCCCATGCGTCCTTAAACCCATAATGAATAGCCGAAATAATGTTATAAGACTTATTGGCATAAGGGATTTTGGCGGTAATGCCAATCATTCCAATGGTGTCAACCGAAAGAGGGAAGGTAAGAGTGTCGATATTTCTTATGATGGTAGCCTGAAAGGTCTTTCCTTTCGAACCCCTAACTAATTCTGAGAATTGCCCCCAAGTGGTAACAATATTAGAGTCGAGGGCAATAATTCTGTCGTTGGGTTTAATTCCGGCTTTGGCTGCATTGGCTTCGGGTAGCACACTGTCGACCTTAAAACTGTAGTTGGTAGGAGCCAAAAATAGGCCTTTCCCATTAGTAGAAATGGTTTTATATAATGTATCAGGAATAGCTATTTCCACTTGTTGTCCTTTTCTCTCCACAACAACTTTTCCTCCCATAAAAATAGTAGGAGCTAGGGCATCTTTGAAACGTTCGATGGCATTGCCATTCACCGAAACGATTTTATCGCCCGACTGAAAACCAATAGCACGGGCTGTTTCATAAGCATAAACGCCTTCTGTTAAAGCTTCATTTGGCAGGTATTCCTTTTCGTAGTGCAATAAAACAAAGGTAAATAAGATTATCCCTAAAATAGCATTCACTATCACACCGGCTAACATGATGATAAGGCGTTGCCATGCTGGTTTCGATCGGAATTCCCAGGGTTGAGGGGGTTCTTTCATTTTTTCGGTGTCGAGCGACTCGTCAATCATGCCGGCAATTTTCACATATCCGCCTAAAGGAAACCAGCCAATGCCATATTCGGTATCCCCTTTTTTAAACTTAAATAGTTTTATTTTCCAAAAGTCGAAGAAAATATAGAATTTCTCAACCTTCACCCCGAAGGCCCTGGCTGCGATAAAGTGACCCATTTCGTGTAAGGCTACCAAAATGGATAAGCCCAAAATTAGTTGGGCAATCATAATTAATGTCGTCATGTAGTTTTTTTAATTTGTTGTATTATTTCTAATGTGATAATTCTGGTTTCCTGATTGCTTGCAATATAATCGGCAAGCGATGGTTTTTTGATGAACGAAGCTTTTTGCATGCTTTGCTCAATGACTTGTGGTATTTGGATGAAATTGATTTTGTCCTTAAGGAACGCATCAACGGCAATTTCATTTGATGCATTGAGAATACAAGGCATATTGCCTCCAATCCTCATTGCTTCATATGCCAAAGATAAACACTTAAAAGTATCGATATCGGGTTGTTCGAAGCTAAGTTGTGGATAATCCATAAAACTGAAACGTTTAAACGAAGTGCTCAGTCTTTTTGGATAAGCAAGGGCATATAAAATGGGGAGTTTCATGTCGGGCAAACCCATTTGTGCTTTAATTGAGCCATCCATAAACTGAACCATCGAATGAATGATGGATTGAGGATGAACAATTACTTCAATTTGTTCGGGCTTCACCCCAAACAACCAACGGGCTTCTATCACTTCAAGACCTTTATTCATTAAGGTAGCCGAATCGATAGTGATTTTGTTTCCCATTTCCCAATTGGGATGACGAAGTGCGTCGGCTTTGGTTATGGTTTTAAGATGCTCGGAGTTTTTCCCTCTGAAAGGGCCACCCGAAGCAGTGAGAATAATCTTTTCAACAGGATTTAAATATTCTCCGGCTAAACACTGGAAAATAGCCGAATGTTCTGAATCGACAGGGAAAAGCCCTACCTTTTTTTCGATAGCTTTTTGTGTGATTAATTCTCCGGCAATTACAAGGGTTTCTTTATTAGCAAGGGCAATGTGCTTTCCGGCTTCTATGGCACGTAGGGTAGGCTCTAAGCCTGCATATCCTACCATAGAAGTTAACACCATGTGAATGCTTTCCATTTCAACCACCTGATTGAAGGAATCTTGCCCAGCGAAGACTTTAATGTCTAATGGGTCAAGTGCGTCGAATACCTTTTGATATAAGGCATCATTACCAATAACAACTGTGTTAGGAATGAATTGTTTTGCCTGCGCAATCAACAATTCGGCATTATTCATAGCCGTTAACACCTCAATGGAGAATTCATCAGGATAGGCACTTATCACTTCAAGAGCCTGCGTTCCAATGGAACCGGTTGAGCCTAATATGGCGATATTTTTTTTCAAATTAAAAGCTAATATATTCTTTTGGATTAACCGGAATGCCATTGAACCAAAGCTCAAAGTGGAGGTGAGTGCCCGTAGTGTTTTCCCCCGAATTGCCAATAATAGCTATTGGATCTCCTGCCTTAACAATGCTACCTTCTTTTTTCAAAAGGGTTGAATTATGTTTGTAAATAGAAATTATGTTTTGTGAGTGTTGCAGGGCGATAATCCAGCCGTTTTCAAGAGTCCATTGTGAGAAAATAACGGTTCCATCAAGTACAGCCTTTATAGCTTCGTCTTTAGGAGCAACAATATCAACCCCATAATGTTTTTCGCTGATGTTAAATAAATTGGTCAAAACTCCTTTTACAGGAGTAAAAAAGAATAAACTTTTCAGAGATGTAGTTTGTGAGGGCGACATATCTGACTTAAGTACAGCAAGATATTCTTTGCTCATATTCTCAACTTCTTTGCGTAACTTTGTTTCCGATTCACTCTTATCGAGTGAAACATTATTGAAATCTTTTTTGGAGTTATTGGCCTCGGTTAAGTTGGGAGCATTCATGTCAACTGGGGTTCCTCCATTCATTATAGACGTAATATTCTTAAGATATAAATCATTAGAATGGAATATTTGTTGCATCGAATCAGTTTTCATTTGCAAGTCGTAGAGTTGCTTCTGAACGTCAACGCGTGCATAGCCTGGAATATATTCGCGAAGGGGAGTAAATGCTATAATGTAGGTGGTAAGGAAAACCAAAATAATAGCGATAGTTCCCAAAACGACAAATACATTTAGGCGAGAAAGGCGAAACGAAAGCTTTTCTTCAAAAGTAGAATCGTTCATAATAACAAGGCGATACTTGTTACGTAAACGTGCTACCCAATTTTCTTTGTTTTTTTTCTTTTTTGCCATACTTATAAAACGAGCTGCAAATATCGGAAAATATAAGATATGTTTTTTAAAACATTAATTGAATGACAAGAAGATAAAAAAAATACCATAATCTTATTTTTTTCAGAAAAATACAATAATTTTGCAGATTAAGAGTTATCATAGCATTATTATTTTAGATTGAGCATTTTGATTAAAACTTCACGATTTATATTTATTGTTCTATCCTTCATTGGATTAGCAACTATTTATTCTTGTTCAAACAAGAAAAATACATTTACAAGGCGGGCATTTCATAATGTAACGGCTCGTTATAATGTGTATTTTAATGGGAATGAGAGTTACAAAGAGGGTGTTGTTGAGTTGGAAAAGAACGCCAAAGATAATTTCACTCGCATATTACCAATATATCAATACGGCACTAAAGAAAATGCACAGGCGATTTATCCACAAATGGATCGTGCCATTGAAAAAGCCGCAAAAGCTATTCGGAAACACTCAATATTTATTAAGGGTCAGGAGCATGTAAGTATGATGGAAAACTGCTATATGCTGATGGCTAAGGCTCAGTTTTATAAGCAGGATTATAAAGCTGCTGTGCGTACCTTCGACTACGTAATTAAGACTTTTAAGAAATCGGCTGTTAAAAATGAGGCGAGTATTTGGAAAAGCAAGATACTAAACATTCAAGAGGAATTTGACAACTCGGCACCCTTATTGGATGATGTGCAAAATACACTTTATAAAAAAGGATCATCAAAAAAAATCCAAAAAGGATTTTCTTTAGCCTATGCCGATTTTTTTATACGTCAAGAAAATTATTCCCCTGCAATCGACCACTTAATTACAGCATTGGAAAAAACTCACCGGAAAAAGGAAAAGATTAGACTCAATTTTATTCTTGCTCAAATATATCAAGCAAATGGAAATTGCGAAAAAGCTACCTATTATTATCAGAAAGTCTTAAAACGGATGACTCCTTATGAAATGTCGTTTAACTCTAAGATAAATATTGCACGCTGCTATAACCCAGCAACTACCAAACGTGAAGACATTGAAAAAATGCTTATGCGTATGCTAAAAGACATTAAAAATGTTGATTATAAAGATCAACTTTATTTTGCGCTTGCAGATATTGCCTTAAAAAATGAGGATACTTTAGTTGGTCTAAAAAATTTAAAAAGCTCAGTTTCTGAATCGACAAATAATAATTATCAAAGAACTGCTTCGGCATTAATGATAGGGGATATCAGTTTTAAGAAACTGGAATATGTTATTGCTCAAGCCTATTATGATACGGCTTTACAGTTTTTGCCAAAAGATTATCCAGATTATGCAAACATTGAATCCAAAACAAAGGTATTGACCGAATTGGTGAAAAACCTTCAAGTAGTTCAATTGCAAGATAGCTTACAACGACTTGCCGGGATGACGGAAGCTGAGCGTAATGCTGCTATCGACAAAATTATTAAAAAAATAGTTGAGGAAGAAAACAGAAAAAAGCAGGAAGAAAACGAACGACAAATGGGTTTATATCAGGTGCAAGCAAATAAGCCTTTGGATGTTGGGGGAAACAATAGTTGGTATTTCTATAATACGAATGCAAAAAACTTTGGCTTTGTTGAATTTCAGAAGAAATGGGGAAAACGAAAGCTTGAAGACCTTTGGGTGCTCTCAAATAAGCAAGTAGTTTCATTTGACGAACTTGAAAATATCAGCAAGAATGAAAATGGAGAGGAAAGTGACTCAGTTAAAAAGGTTGTTGCTAATCCAAAAGATAGAAAACAATACATGAAGGACATTCCTCTAACAAAAGAATTAATAGAGAAATCGAATGATAAAATTGTAGCCGCCCTTTATAATATTGGATTTATTTATAAAGAAGGGCTTAATGATCAGGTGAAAGCATTAGAAACTTTTGAAACCTTGATAACCAGATTTCCGAAAGACAAAAGAACACCTGGTGCTTATTATCAGCTTTATGTGATTAACCTTGATTTAGGAAAGGAAGCGAAAGCAGCAGAATATAAAAATATTTTATTGACTCAGTTCCCTGAAACGGATTATGCAAAATTAATAGCCGATCCTCAATATTATATTCAGATGCAAGCTGTTAAAGATAGGTCAAAGAAATATTATCAAGAAACCTATGATTTATACATTAACAAGGAATATGCTCGTGTTGTTAATAATGCTGATTCAGCATCGGTGAGATTTAAAGCTGATAAATCTATTCTTCCGAAGTTTGAATATTTAAAAGCTGTTTCTCTTGGAAAAATAACCAATAATAATGATACATCCCTTGCTTTAATGAAATCAATGGTTCAAAAATATCCAGATTGTGAACTAAAAGGATTGGCCCAGAATTTTATTGATAGTTGGGAGAAATTAAAAGGGAAATCCTTAGACGATACCAATACTTTTAGAACCGTCGAGCCTGTCGAAGTTACCTACGAACCTACTCCTGATAACCTTCATTTCTATGTTTTGGTTGTGGATTCAAAAAAAATAAATGTGAATTCCCTTAAGATAAGAATTTCAGACTTTAACAGTCAATATTTTAAATTAGCAGAACTTAGTATCAGCAATATTTTCTTAAATGAAACTCAACAGATAATTACCATTAATAAGTTTAGTGATAAAAGCACTGCATTGGATTATTATTCTTTGATATCGACAAATTCATATGTCTTTGCAGGTACCAACCAGGAAGATTATTATTCATTTGTTATTTCTGATAATAATTATCCGCTTTTCTACAAGAAAAAAGACAGAGAAGAATATTTATCTTTCTTCCAAAAAAATTATCTCATAAAATAAAATAAGTATCAAGTAAATTTTATTACAGTATATTTGCTTTCAAAACAAATAATAAAATGGCAAAAAGTTACGAATCAGAAACCCCTTCGATCAACCTGTTGGGTGCAGGTACAACTATCAAAGGCGAAATTATTTCTAATGGAGACTTTAGAATTGACGGAACCCTGATAGGTTCAATTAATTCTAAAGGCAAAATTGTTGTTGGTGCTTCAGGTTCCGTTGAAGGAAGTATTATCTGTCAGAATGCTGATTTCTCAGGCAATATTAAAGCTAAAATTGAAGTTGCTGAGTTGTTGACACTAAAGGCAACCGCTAAACTTACCGGAGATATCATCATAGGAAAACTCTCTATTGAGCCAGGAGCCCAATATACTGGGACGTGTAATATGCATTCGATTCCTTCAATCGGTCAGGCTTCAAAACCGATGAGCGATGAAGAATCAAAGAAAGTATAATTCCTCACTTAAAGGATATACCCGTTATTCGGGTATTGCCCTGCAAATGGGAGCCATCATTTTTTGCGGCACATTTGGTGGGTTTAAATTAGATGAATATTTACATTGGGGATTCCCTCTTTTTACCGTATTACTTTCTATTACTTCTGTTGCAATTGCTATTTATCTTGTCATTAAAGACCTTCTGAAAAAAAAATGAAAACCTCTGTTTTTTATCGATTCTTTATTAAAATAACTCTTTTGAGTGCAATTCTCTCAATTATTGCCCTTTTGATGATTATAATTTCACCTACCCGATTTATATCCCCAACACTTCCTTATCAGGTTTTGTTTTTTTATATTATTTCGATGGTTTTATTTTACATTTTGTCTCATTCAATAAAAAAACGATTTAGTCAATTTTTGAATTATTTCATTTTGGCAACAGGAATAAAACTTCTGTTTTTGCTATTGATTATTATGATTTATGTTTTTAATAATAAGGAAGATGCTTATGTTTTTATCATAAGTTTTTTTATTCTTTATATCATTTACTCTATTGTGGAAGTAGTTTCACTCTTATCACTTAACCGTTCATTGAAAAGTTAATGCTTTTTGATGAAATTTAGTTGTACTTTTGATTTTCTAAATTCAATATCATGAAGAAAACACCATTTCATTTAATTTTAGTATTGACTTTAAGTTTAACCACCTTAAATGTTAAGCCCCAAGCTGCTGGAAATTGGATGCTGAATCAAAGCAAAACAAATAGTTACGATGAATTTAATACTGAAAGTGGAGGATATAACGGAAAACGTTCTGCCGCAAAACTTTCAGAATCCTATGGTTCATATCCTGCCTACACTTATCAGCAAGCAGTATCCGATTCTGTTATTGTTATTGAAACTAATGTGATGATGAATGTAAAAGCCGACGCTTATGTGGCCATTTTTGGCATTTCACAAGTTAGCGATAGTATTGAAGCCGGACATCAGCTGATTAATTCGCGTATCAATAATTTTATTTTAGCCATTGCCAAGCTAGGGGTTTTACCCAAAGATGTGTTTGTAGATTTTATTTCACAAGTTCCTATTTTTGAAATTGAAGTGGAGAAAAAGATATTTAGTAAAACCTATAACGAAGTGCCAAAAGGTTTTGAATTGAAAAAAAATATTCACATACGTTATACAGACAATAAAATTGTGGATGCTCTTTTGATTGAAGCCGCCAAAAAAGAAATCTATGATATAATTAAAGTAGATTATATCATTAAGGATAATGATGAAGTGTATGATACCCTACGCCGTGCTTCCGTCGATTTAATGAATAAAAAATTGAAGGAGTTCAAAAAACTGGGATTGAATATTGTTCCCATGTATCAAACCATCAGTGAAGATATAAATACAACTTATCCTATCGAAAGGTATTCGAGTTATAATACTTTCTCTGCTGCTTCATTGGCTGGAATTAAAAGCAGTAGCCTCACTAAATATTCGCTTAAAAACAGTCAATCTTCCTTGTTTTATAACAAGGTTCCTTATAAAAATTATGATATTGTAATTAACCCTTCTATTTTAGAACCTGTGGTACAGTTTACTTATCACATGGAGATGAAATATGTTTTAAAGAAAAACTAAAATCATGAAAAAATACTATAAACTCATCTGTTTCTTTCTCTTAGTTACACCCATTTTAGGGTTCTCACAAAAAGACAATATAAGTCCGAAATTATCTTTCGGATGGTTAGTCCCAACGAGGGCAATACTCAATAATGTTCATCATACTGATACTGCTGCTACTTATTATGGGAGTACTATCTTTCCTGATTCAACAGTTCGTTATGAAAGCAGTGGTGTATTGAGTTATATATGGCTGAATTCAGCAGGGGAAGTGTTTGACCCTTATTCGAAAATTTATGATCCACTCTTGATAAACCCATTGATTCAACCTGGAGTGGGCTACTTTTTAGATTCCCTGTTCTTATCAGGATGGTACAAAAAAATTAACGGAGGGAATCCAGATACTTTAGTTGCAGAAGTTACTTATTCATTACCAAAGACTGCACCTAGTTTCGCTGGAACTTTTTTTACTAACCCTCCTGATACCTTTTGGGTCAGCCCTCCTAAAGTTTTTGGAGATACCGCAAGGTTTGGTTTTAAATGCAGGATGACTGATCCCAATAAGGTGGTGGTTAAATATATTTTATCGTCAAGTGATTCTTCTACAACACTTGAGAAGAAGATAAAATTCCCTGTGAATATACAAATTCCTGCAGATAACATAGTGGGGGTTTCTTTCACTTTTGTTCCTGGGAATCCTTATAATGCAGGTGATATTGTATATTCAAGCAATGCAAGCTTTACTCAGGTATTGAATTCGTTTAGAGTTGCAGAGTATGTCACTAATAATTATACTATCAATCAGCGTTATTTTAGCGACTTAAATAAGCGATTCAATTCCAGTCATCTTATTAAAAAGGAAATTCGTTACCATCAATATACAGGAACTAATGCTTGGCAGAATGACCGTATGTTCAGCACACTCGATTGGGGATTTGATATTGGATTTATGATTTCAATACCGCAGAATATCAATACACTTACTGAAAATAAATTCAGTATTTATCCTAACCCTTCTTCTAATCTGATTCATATTAAAGGTTTGGATAATCAAGCCTCCCATTTGGATATCTACAACTTTACTGGGCAATTGATATATTCAGAAACCATAAATGAAAATGAGCATACTCTTGATATTTCGCAATTTGCCAGCGGAATGTATTTGCTAAAGATTTCAAACAAGAACTTTACCCAGAGCGAGAAACTTGTAATTGAATAGAGTTTCTATTGATTTAAGGATAATGATTAAATGTCGTTTTTAAAGTAAAATCGCCTATTTCTTTAGCACGTAGAATTATAGAAACATAGGTTTCATATAGATTTTATGCAAATTTCTTCTATGTGAAATTCTATGTGCCTATTTTGCCTATGTGGTTCCATTTGAAATTAAAGCTTAACTAAACGACATTAAATCAAGATTAATGATTTAAGAAGTACCCCACTTTATAAATCATAAATCCTTAACTTAGCGAAGCGATTTCATGAACTCCATTAAAATAAAATAATATTGGGAATAATCCCTGTTCGTTATTAATTCTTCATTATTACTTATTACTTACTTCATCAACGCCTTCACTGGTTCTAAGCCATAATAGTTTCCTTCCTGAATAGCCTTCAACACAGCACCGCCTCCTGTGAAAATATAGTATTTTGGATTATCGAGGGCAACAATATATAAGCCTGGCAACAATCGCTTTAGCTCCTGCATGGTGTCGCCTCCACCATAGAGTTTAACAGCTTCTATATTCTCATCTATCATCTGATCCAAAGCGATGGTCCCTTCGTTAAAATAGGGAGTATAGCCCATTACCGCATTGACGAATATGGTTTTAGCTTTATGAAAAATGTCTTTCACATCGGAATCCTCAAATGATTTGGCAGATACATCGAGCACCCAATTTAGCTTTTGCCCGGGTTTTAAATCTTTAATGGCATGGGTACGATATTGCCCTTCAAGCTTTCCTTCAATTGAATCCGATTCGATGATATAGGGCAATTCGAGCAGGCGGTTGCTAAAGGGAGCGGCAAAGTCAACAAATTTCTTTGCAAGGGCGAGGTCGTCGGCCTCAATGCCTTTAATTTCTACCCCATATTTTGCACATAAATAAGCATTGTAAATCACCCCTCCCAGCACCAGATAATCGGAAGTCTTTAACAAAGCATTTAATGAATCGATTTTAGTATCGAATTTTGAGCCAGCAACCACCGAAACAAAGGGTCGTTCGGGTTGAAAGATGCGGTCGAGGTTGTTAAGTTCCTTTTGCATAAGGAATCCTGCGTAGGAAGGCAGATATTTGGTGATATTAAAGGTGGAAGCATGGGGCTGCCACGAACCAAAAGCATCGTTCACATAAATATCAGCCAAACCTGCCAACTGATTGGCAAAACGTTCGGCATCTTCGCCCTTTGCTTCCTCGCCTGCAAACCAACGGGTGTTAGGCAAATAAATAATATCTATATTGCCCTCCCTAAGCTCTTTAATGGTATGATTGATGGACGTTTCCACCCCAAGATATCCCTGTGTGCCGTAAGCCTGAAACTCGGGTACACTCAAACGAATATGCAGTTTACTTTGAAGATATTCAACAATAGGCATCACCGAAGAATTATCATCTATTTTAATTTCCCCGGTTTTTTTATCTTTCGGTCTGCCCACATGCGTCATCAGTATGATTTTGCCGCCCTTGGCATTGATATAATACAAGGTGCCAATGGTGGCATCAATACGATATGGGTCGTGGATGATGCCCTTTTTAACTACATTATGGTCGACTCGAACCAAAACGATTTTGCCTTTTAAATCGGCATCCTGAAGAAGTGGAATATTAAGTTTGTTGTTCATTTGGGTTAATATTATTGATTTGGATTGAATAGCAAAGTTAGATAAAAAATGAAGGGTAAAAATAATTTCAAATATTTTTTCGTGATTTAGTAAAATGAATAATTTCTTTTTTATACCTTTGCCTTAAGGTTTTAAACAATTAATTTTTTTGGACAAAAAACAGACAAGCTATATAAATATTAATCCTAATCAGATAATGTATGCTACACAAAATCCCTATAGATATTGAGCTCTTTAACGAGTTTATCCACAAAACTGACGACCGTCAGCTCTTTATAAGACAAGAAAACAAGTATTTTCAAGACGAAAAAGGAAGGCTAGATTTCACCAAAATTGTGAGTCAAAATCCTATTGGTCCTTCCTGGAAAGAGTGGGGGTGGACAAAAGAAACCAGCCTACAATGGTCATTGTTTCGCAAAAATCACGATGAGTTGTATCCCGATTATTTAAAAGCAGAGAATGAAGAGAAAATTCATCTGCAGACATTATTAAATAAAAATATTTCGGCTTGCATTGCTTATGATAAGGAAAAGAGCATAATTTGGAATCTTTTCATTAGTGGGAAAATTAATTATGATGATAACACAGCTTTCGGCCTGTATGAAGACCAGTTGCAATACGAAACCCCAATGCGAACTATTACCATTCGATATGAAAAACAAATTCCATTAAGCGATTTCGAAAAAAAGTTTATCAAAAAATATGTTGCCTTTCATCAGCAGGAAGCATTTGCTTCTAAACGACTTTGTGAAGAAATAAAAGAACTCGAGGGGAAAATACCTGGCATTTGGGCTAAAATATTCGTTACAAAGGAAAAGGCTGATAAAGCTTCTAATACAATCGTTCTTCCTCCTACACAAATGGAAGGCGAATGGAGTCCGTTAGTGTCCATGTACGTGCCCACCCCCGAAGAACAACAGAAAAATGTTGATGATTTCAATGCGTATATAAAGCAGGTTAGCAAAGAAATCGAAAAGATAGGGAAAAGCGCCAATGTGCTTTGTGAGTTAGTTTATAATGAGAACGAGGAACATGATAGCTTAAATAAATTATATAATGAAGTCTCAGATATGATGAATGAGATTTCTCATAATTGGGCTAAATATTCTATTCATCTTTGTTATCTTGATGATGATTTTCAGGAATTTTTAGGGCTTTGGGATAAAGAAAGAAAGTTAGCTCGTAATGCTTGGGGAGAATTTATTGAAAAACAATGTGCACTTGTAGAAGTTTATAATTCATTAATTGATATTCTGCGCGAGAGATTTGACGGCACCGATAGGGAAGAAGAAACACCTGCTGCCCCTGTTTGGGAAATTGATGACCTTCGGGCAGAAACCATACAACGTTATCAATCTGGAATAGGTAGTACTTTTTTCGATATTGACGATTGGCATATTATTATGGATAATTTCCAGTATAATTATGATGAAAAAAGTAAAGCCATTGCGCTGGAGAAAGCTTTTACACAACATCCCGAAAACCCAACACTACTGCTGCGTAAAGCACAGGAAGAGATGGGAAAACATAATTATAAGAGTGCCCTCGAATGGGTTAATAAAGCCGAAACAAAGGGGCCTCCTCATCATCCTAATTTTTATTCAATCAAAGCTGGTATTCTTGTTCAAATGCATGCTCCTGAACAAGCCATTCCTTTATATAATAAACTCATTAATGCTCAGGGTATGGGTTTGGAGTGGTATCACGAAAACTCCCGCTACCGCCTGTTAGACATATATGAAAAACAAAATAACTTTACTGAATGCATCCGTTTGAGTAAGGAACTGCTCGAAATGAATCCTGATGATGCCAAAATCATTAGCATACTTTGCGATTACTACCGCCAGGTGGGAATGTTAAAGGAAGCCGAAGAATTGGCTAATAATCATCTCGAAAAATTTCCCGATTGCGCCCTATGCATGGGGCAACTCGGACATCTGAATGTAGAAAAAAAGGAATATTACAAAGCCATAAAATTCTTCGAACAAGCATATTCAATCGATAAAGAAGAGAATTACGATTATCTATTTCAAGTCGGTAAAGCTTATATGGAGCTAAAACGCTACAAAGAAGCAGTTGCTTGTTTCGAAGGCTGTGTATTTCATTACCATTTTGGCATTGAATATCATCAAGAGGCAATGGAATGTTACAAAAAACTCAATATGCCTTATGCCGTTGAATATCATATTAACAAAATTATTGAATTGCAACCCGAAAGCACCAACGCTTCGCAAAAACTCCAACAATCAGACAACTAATTATCGCAAACAAATCAATGCTAATGCATATATCATTGAAATATATAAGGTGTTTTCTTATAAATGCAATTTTTGTGCATTAGCAGAGAAATTTGAATTAACATAAAAAGAATTAGCATTTTAATTCTACCCCACTCCGAAAAGTCTTTTTCTTGCCACAAAAACACTAATACTTTAAGCTTTACAAAGAAAATAAGAGTATTTTCCAATACTTTGGCAAGCCACCCTTCTCTAAATCGCCCAAATAGAAAGCCCAAACATTTGATTTCCTTGATTTTTCATTATTAATTGTTAATTATTAATTGCATTTAACCACTTTTCTATACTCCAGCCGCTCACTATTCCTAAATCGTATAACATACATCCCGGCAGCAAAGTTTGCCGTTGGCACCACCGTCTTTTCTAACATATTGCTTTTATAAATAAGCTGACCAATAGTATTGTATATTTCAAAATCGATTTGTTGGGAGTTGCCTTTTGCTTCAATAGTAAAATCTTGTAAGGCAGGGCTTGGATATACAACGATAATAGGAATTGGATTAATTTCATCACATCTAACTACAGACACATCATCTACCAAGTAATAGGCATAACTATTAGGAAGTTGAAAAAATATTTCTTTTTGTATTTCTGAATTATCTAAAAAACAACCTATAGTAATAAATTGTTCTCCCCCTTTTGCAATATACAATCCACTTATTTTTATCCAATTTAGAGTATCTCTAATAATATTCCCAGTAAGATTTTCAATATCTGGTGGCAAAATTAATGGTATTGAAGCTAAAGTTAGCAGACTATCTTCTGAAAAAACCAACCCAATCGCATCAATCACCCATTGACCAAATCCTGAATTATTCACCCAAAATTCAACATAATAATGAACTCCAGAGTCAAGTTGTTCAATTAGTTTAACTTCTAGGGTTTCCCTATAACCATTTTCCCAGAAATCAAAGCCAGCAAATGCGTTCCCTGTCCTTGGATACTGAAATCCTTTAACCCCAAAAACTGGTACTCCAACAGATCCATTAATTAAATTATTACATGAGTTAAAATAATCAGTTGAACTTGTCAAACTGCTATCAATATCATATGCACCAGCAAACCAAGGTATAGCTTTATATATTTGCGCCATATAAGCTGGGCATTCATTGTAAATTTCAAAACTAGGATTAGGAACCAAATTTGTTTGAGCATTACTTATCCAGCCATAAGTACAAATAATAAATAATATGAAAATACATCTTTTCATTGTAAAATAGGGAAAGGCTTTTGCCTTTCCCTTATTATATTTTATTGATTAATCATAAGTTTCACATTTGCAATAGTGTTTCCGTTTAAAGATGTGATTTTTAATTGATAAATACCGGTATTGATTTTACCTAAGTTAATAGTAGAATAATTATCAGTAATATCGATTCTTTTTTCAAATAGTAAACGTCCACTAATGTCAAATAATTTAATTCTTGCTTGTTTAGGAATATCTACACCTATCCATTCTATTGTAACTGATTCTTTTGCAGGATTAGGATAGAGTTTGACTCCTGAGTGTATCTTCTTAGAGTCCGGATGTAATGAAAAAGGTAAGCCCAAATCATGTGGATTCAAGTCAAGCATATTGCGTGCAATATACACTCCGGGTCCTGCAAGGTAAGGTGAAAGATTGGCAATAGTATAGAGGCTATCATATTGTGTTTCTGTCAAATCAAACAAACCCAAAGCAAAGGTTGCCAAATAAATGTTTAACGTAATACTTAAGGTTTGTTGGTAAAGATTTTGATTAGGGATTGATCTTGCAAGCAGCGTAGCCGCGGCAATAGAATCTTCTTTAATAAGTCGGTCAATTTCATTCAATATTTGAATATCCGTATTTGCAAGTGAGTCGAGGAAGGCTTCATATTTATAATCGTCATTTGCTCCCATAAACAATAACGAACTATCTTTTTCAAGCATAAAATAAAGTGCTTCTTTGTCCAGATAACTGTATTCTTCCTGCAATTCGCCATAATTTTTTTCATATCTTGATTAATTTAAAAGATTGTAAAATTTGTTTTTCTTTTTTGATTACTAAAAAATAAATTCCTTGCAGATAATTAGGTAAATCTAAATCAATTGAATTAGAGTTACTAGACTTATTAATTTCAAATACACAATTCCCTAAAGAATTGTATATCGAAATATTAAAATTGATTTTATATATGTACTCTTTTGGAATATTAATAATAATTCTATCATTAAATGGATTTGGCATAATAATAATATGATCATTTTTCTTTTCTTCATTTATTGCATCATAATAGCCTCTTTTTAAAATAGCTCCTATATTTAAGTATTTCCAACCAACAGCAAATCCATAATCTTTATCAATAAAATGTAATCCATACAAATTACTGATATTATAACAGTAATTTGTAATATTATTGCAAAAGTCATATATGCAAATATTTGCTCCATTCATCTCCTTATCTGCAAAATAAAACGAACAACTATCCATTATTTGAAATGAAAATATCGCGTTAGGATAAGCAATAAAAATTGAATTCCAGGTTAATCCATAATCATCAGTTTTTAATATTTCTTCGTAACCATTTATATATCCTGTTTTTGCAGAAGTAAATTGTAATTTATCGAAGTAATAATTAAACCCATTTGAAGTGTAAACATTGTTCCAATTATATCCACCATTCGTTGTTTTAAATATTACAGCTGGATCAGAACTGTTTTGAGCACTATAATACCCTGTATCTTTATCAATAAAAAAAATCGAAGATACAGTTTTATTAAAAGTTGAATCTAAAATCCAATTTATACCACCATTAAATGTTTTTAATATAATACCTTTAGATCCTATTGGTACTGTCCCGCTATTTCCTCCAACTACCCAGCCTGTATCAGAGTTAAGAAAATACATATTTAATAACATCATATTAGTAATTCCAATATTTGTCCAATTTATTCCGCTATTAAATGTTTTTAAAATAGTTCCATTACTCCCAACAATAAATCCAATAGTCTGATCAATAAATTTCACAGAAAGTAATTCATTGTTCGTGGTTGAATAAATAGAATCCCATAGGATCCCACCATTTATAGTTCTTAATATAGTTCCCATTGCGCCAACAGCAATAATAGTATCCTTGTTGATGCAATAAACAGAATTAAGCTTCTTCATTGTACCCGAATTTAGCTCTATCCAACCAATTGATTTAGTTTGGCAATATGCCATTTCAGAAAGATAAAAACAGATTAAAATAAAAAGTAACAATTTTTTCATATTAAAAATATTAAGTTTCATTGTTGTCCGATAAAACAGTTTAAAACATTTTATCATCACTTAATCACTTATAAATCAGCATGAGTTTTATGAGTTTTTTCATTATTCAAAAAGTAAGCCCTTTCAAAATAAGGATAATTGCTCTGTATTATAAAATG
>CAIXTV010000299.1 GCA_903922465.1 uncultured bacterium | reverse complement strand
GTTGCCGATTATAAACTTAATAGGAACATCACAGTGGTAAATCAAACCGCTGGAACTGTGAGTTTCAAGTTGAAATTAGGTTGAGGTTAAGGCTGAGGAGATAATAAAAACCCCGCTCCAAAAAGAGCGGGGTTTTTATTTGGTGCGACGAAATGCATAATGGTTAATGTCGCTAAAATACAATGTGTATTTTTACAATTTGAGCTCAGAATGATGAATAATTCGAACTCACCAAAATTGAATTAAGGTCTTTATTCTGTTAGTTTTTTGAAATCTGCATCATCCCACAAACTCTTAAAATCTTCATCCTTTTTAGCTTGTTCTTTAAGCTCTTTATTTGTCCCAAGTGCTTTAGTAAGATCTTTTAGTGCGTTTGCTTTATCTCCTTTTAAACTATAAATACATGCACGATTATATAATGAAGATTCATCTTTAGGGAAAAGTTCAATGATTTTGTTGCAAGTAGCAATTGCATCATCCATTTTACCAAGCTTAGCCTGAGCCGATGCTTTCATTCCCCATACATCTGATCTGTTTGGATTAAGCGTTAAAGCTTTTTCAAATGAAGTTAAAGCTTGCTCATGTTTTTTAAGCGCACTCAGAATCTGCCCTTTCAATATCCAGTTATCAGAAGAATCAGCTTGCACTTTGATTAGCTTTTCAACATTCACCAGAGCTTTATCATTCATGCCATTTTCACATTGAAGAAATGTTGTGAAGAATAGAATACCCGTGTTTTTTGGATAAATTTTGCCCAGAGAGTCTAAAAGTTTGACAGCATCCACCTCAGCAGTTGGGCTTCTTTTCATATTGATCATAAGCCACATCTGAACAGCTTCCCGATTGTCAGGATTGGTTTTCATAATGTTAGTCAGAATTTTCGATGCATCAGCTTTCTTACCCTCTTTAAAAAGATCTTTTGCCTTAGTAATTTCTGAATTTACATTTTCTTTTGAAGTTTGATTACCTTTAACTTCTTTTTGTTGCGCATAAGTTACATGACTAATAAGTAATGCCATAGAAAAAATGCTTGAAAGAATAATTTTTTTTGTCATTGTTTTAATTTTTAGTTTGTTTTCAAGTATCTTAAATTAATTAACGATAACTTGTAGTAATTAATTGCAAAGATAAAACTTCATTTCTATATTCCTACGATTTTCTACCATTTATTTGAATTTCGCGTAGCAATCATAAGATTATTTGTTTGAAATGATATTCTCAGAAAAGAGATTCCATCTTTCTCAAAGATAGGAAATCACCATTTAGCATCCCCAAAAAACTAATCATTCATAAATATATTTTCATTTCAATGTAACTTATGTTATTCGAAATGCGTCATAGAACAAACAATAGAGTTGATTTTAATAAAATGAAGTATGAATACTTATAAAACAGAAGAAAAGAAGCTTGAAAAATCATTAATCATCCGATTTTTCTTTGGCATAGTGATTTTAATTACAGTAGTTATCATTGCATTATCCTTTCAGAATTCAGATGCAGAGAACAGAGATGAGCCGACAAAAAAGCTTGTCTTGAAGCCTTCTATTCAAAATATTCAATCATCATCAGCACAAAAAGCATTAGAAATTGTCAACACTATATTCACGAACTATTAAATTTTATACCTTTACAAAAATTTTAAACTAAACAAAAATGAACATGAAAAAAAGTTGGATTGTATGGGGAATAGTAATATTCCTATTCTTGGCAGTTGCTATGTGGTTAAAAAGCGGCTATAATAATATGGTAACCATGAACGAAGGCGTTTCTGGCCAATGGAAACAAGTGGAAGTCGCCTATCAGGCACGTATGGATAAGACCAAAAACCTATTGGAAATTGTAAAAGGAGCAGCCAATTTCGAAAAATCAACCCTACAGGCTGTAATGGAAGCGCGCTCCAAAGCCACTAGCATTCAAATTAATGCCGACAACCTCACTCCTGAAAAACTTGCCGAATTCCAAAAAGCCCAAGCAGGTTTTGGTTCTTCATTAGGAAGACTTATGGCTGTTGCTGAAAACTATCCTCAACTGCAGGCAGTTCAATCGTTCCGCGACTTCCAAGCACAATATGAAGGCATGGAAAACCGCATCTCGGTTGAAAGACGTAAATTTAATGAAGTAGTGCAAGCCTATAACACCTACATCCGTCGCTTCCCTAACAACCTGCTTTCGGGCATGTTTGGATTCGATAAAAAAGCGTATTTCGCTTCAGATGAAAAAGCAAAGGACGCACCCGACATTAAGTTTTAATAAGATGTCAGCAAGAAAATTCTTTACACAACAGCAATTGGACGACATTAAATTGTCTGTCCAAAGTGCTGAACTTGATACTTCGGGCGAAATAAGGGTTCATATCGAAGAAGTATGTAAGGGCGAAGTATTAGACCGAGCCGCTTATATATTTCAAAAGCTTGGAATGACAAAAACTGAACTTCGCAACGGAGTACTAATATACCTAGCCATCAAAAACAGAAAGTTTGCCATCATTGGCGATGCAGGTATTAATGCTAAAGTGCCTTCCGACTTTTGGGATAAAACCAAAACCATTATGTTGAATAATTTCAGAGACGGACTTTTCACAGAAGGACTATGTCAAGCTGTTTTACTTGCCGGCGAACAACTTAAACAACATTTTCCACATCAACGCGATGACATTAATGAATTGCCCGATGAAGTCTCTTTCTAACATTAATTCCGACATTATGAAATCAAACTTTATACGCACATTAATATTCTTAGGGATATTCTTAAGAGGGTTTACCGCTTTTTCACAAGATGGTATACCCGATAAACCTCAACCTCCAAGGCTGGTTAATGACTTTGCAAGCATATTATCACCACAGGAAGCCAATACACTCGAACAAAAACTTAGAATTTTCAACGATTCAACTTCAACTCAAATAGTAATTGTAACTATCAATGATTTGGGAGGAAGAGACGAAACCGACTTTGCCGATCGCTTAGGTGAAAAATGGGGTGTTGGACAGAAGGGACAAAACAATGGAATTATAGTTTTAATTAAACCTAATGGTGGACAAGGTGAACGCAAAGCCCGCATTTCGGTGGGTTATGGTTTAGAAGGAGTAATTCCTGATGCTACGGCTCACCGAATTGTTGATGAAGAAATGATTCCTTATTTCAAGAAGAATCAATTCTATCAAGGCATAGATGCTGCTATCACTACCTTGATTTCGCTAAGCAAAGGGGAATTTACGGCTAAACAATACAATAAACGCTCATCAAAAAAGAGTCCTTTTACAATCTTGGTTCCTATTATCGTTATGGTTATAATCTTCCTATTAATGGGAATTGGCAAAGGAAAACGCTCGGTAAGTCCTGGTAAAAGTTTACCATTTTGGATGATGCTAGGAATGATGAGTTCCGGTAGAAATTCAGGAAGTTGGGGAGGATTCTCCGGCGGAGGAGGTGGAGGAGGAAGCAGCTTTGGCGGCTTCGGAGGAGGAAGTTTTGGAGGAGGCGGAGCCAGCGGAAGTTGGTAAAGAAAATTCCGAAGATAATTCCATTTTTTTGATTTAAGAACAAGGAATGATGATTTATGATTTATGAAGTATGTGTGAACAAATGTTCTCCTGCTAACTTCTTAGACCTAAAATCCTTAATCCTAGTTCTTATATCATTCCAAATATTTTAATTGGATCTAATAATCAAGCTTCCCTTTTCACAACCGTATTAAAAATAACTTCATCGCGTAAGTGACGTTTCACAAGGCAGGTATTAGCCGCATGTATTACGGCCTCTTCGTATTTTTCAGGGAAGTCATTAGGGACAATAATAGTAATCACAATCTCGTGGACGAGTTTTTTAACATGATCGAATTCTACATCTTGTTCAAGATGGATGTTTTCGGTTGAGATATTTCTTTGGTCACAAAAGGTTTTAACAAATATACCGGCACAAGTCCCCAACGAAGTTAGGAAAACAGTGAAAGGATCAGGGGCACTCCCCTCTCCTCCTGAAGGAACAGGCTGGTCGGTTTTAATTTCAAAATCGTTGATAGTTGCATTTACTTTTTTATTTCCCCCGAAAGTGATTTGTATTTTCATGATGTTACTAAATTAAATTATTGAATATTATTCATTATCGATGTATACAATTGATTTTGTATTTCCTTTGGTACTTCAAAGTCAATCTCAATTAATGAAGGTCTTAAAAGTTTTTCATTGCTAAGTTCAGCCTCGCCCTCACCCATTTGTTCAACTTCGAAACTAAAGTTCGCAGGAGCACCCTTCCCTTTTGCATATAATATATAGCTTTGAGTAGGATGTAAATTATTGAATATCTCAACCTGATTAAAATTGCTGGCTATTTCAATAAAATTCATCGAAGTATCATTAATTATCTTCCTAGTTAAGTCCAACAGATTCTTAATTTGTTGTTGCCCCTCCAAAAGCGAAGCATTGAAATAATACACCTTAGGGCTTATTTTATAACTCTTAACTTCCCCTATTTTATATTTTCGAGCCGAGATCACAAAATCACGACTGCATCCTTTTATACATTTTCCACAACCCGAACAAACCGCTGCATCAAGCACAACATCGGGTACTTCTTTAAATAAATGTAAAGCATTCGACTTGCACGATTTCAGGCAAGAGCCACAATACTGACATCTGCTTTTGTCGATAGAAGGAATTTCAATTTCAATCTTTTCGTTATGAGGCGGAATAATTTTATTGATAGTTGAATGATGAGAGGTTTCAATGCCTTCAGTGAAAAACCAATTCCAGTTTTTAAAAGTTTCATTAGCAGCCAACGACAATAAGTGCCGTGCAACTATTTGCTCCTGCCTGAAATTCAATTCGCTAATGAGTAGTATGTCCAATTAATTATTGTTTTGGCAAAAGTAATGGTTTTGGAGAAGGAAAAATTAATATTGAATAAATAATAATGTAGAGATTTGCAGATGTTATGATATGTTTGCAGATTTCTGCATATAGGCAAGAGACTCTCCTAATCCGAATCGGATTATTCATGCTATGATGTGTATATTTCCTAAAACATCATTCTTCAAATTGAGATAAGGACAAATTTAAATTAGAATTATCTTTTTAAATTAGCAAGCACTTTCTATTGTATCTTTGCAACTAAACAATGAAAAGATTTATAATACTAGATATAGACGAAACACTTCTGCATTCGACCTATTCGAATCTGAAAAGGGAGGCTGATTTTTGTTTCAAAGAAAGAAATGTATATCTGAGGCCAGGGGTAAATACTTTTTTAGACTTTTGTTTCCAACATTTTGATGTCGCAATATGGACTTCTGCAAAAGCCGACTACGCAAAGTTTGTTTTAAAACGAATAGCCGGAGATTTGACTAAGTTTACATTTATTTGGACCAGAAAAGATTGTGATAAGGAATTCAAATGGAATGGCATTTCGGAAGATGTTGTTTATATTAAGAATTTGAATAAAATTAATCCATATCCATTGCTGCAAATCACCATGATAGATGATAATACTCAAAACATTTATCCTGTGAATGCTGATATTATTGGAATTGATGAATACAGGGGCAATAAAGAGGATGATGCTTTAATCCAGATTATCGAAAAGCTTAAAAGTAAAATATAAGCCCTTAGTTATTAAATCTAAAAATTCAATATTCCTAAACATGAAATAAAACATTTATCAAGGGATAATTTAAGATATTTTTACTACTTTTATAATGTCAAAATAACAATAAGAAAGCTATGAAAAAACCTATAGAAGAAAAACCAGATGAACAGCAGAAAGAAAATGAATCAGAAAATCAATCTATACCTTTAGGGGAAAGGATGAGGAGTATGACAGCAAAGGAGACAGGTTCAATTTTCATGAAAATGATGTTAGAGAATTTGAACACAAATCCTGAAAAAAACAAAGAGGAAGAATAATTACTTATGAATTGAGGAGACAAATATTTTCTCATCCTCTTTTTCGATTTCATCAACTGGGTCATCAATAATAATATTGTCGTCATCCCTATCCCAATCGGGTTCATCGTCATAAATTAAAATAAATTCTTTATCGTCGATTTCTTCAAATACAGCAAAATCGAGACTACAATGCATGTTTGAGAAACTGCTAATTTCAACATACTCATCTTTTAATATAGGTATAATTTCATTTGTTAGCTCATCCCTATGTACAACTCGATCTAATTCATCAGGGATAATATTTATTAAAAAATCGAATTGAGAAAAGGTATGTTTATTTGCCTCAATTATGTTAGGATAATTCAGATAGGTAGTATAGAAATCGTCAATAGCATCTGAGATGGTTTTATTCCATTGCTCCCATAAGTCGATTGTATATTTCTTTTCCTGCTTCATCGATAGTTTTATTTTTCAGGCAAATAATTTCTCATGAAGCCTGTTTCCTAAATCAATAATATCGTTAAGCCTTGCCAGAGAATTCAGCCAATGTTGTGGAATCCCCTCAGCTCCATAATAAATTCCAGCTAAACCACCTGCTATTGCAGCCGTTGTATCGGTGTCAATCCCTAAGTTGACGGCAGAAAGAATCGTGTCCTTATAGTTATCTTCCTTCAGAAAACACCAAAAGCTTGCCTCAAGCGAATCAATTACATAACCTGACGAACGTATATTTTCTAATTCCAGATGAAGGATGTTTTGCAAAACCAATCGTTTGAAATATTCTTTCTCGTTGGGATCGAAATCTATCTTATCCCATAACTGCAGTATTTCATTTTGCATCAGTGAATAAGCAAGATGTTTATCACTTCCATTGAGCAGATGAGCTGCAAAAGTTAAATAAATTTGACAACTCATGGCGGATCTGATATGTCGGTGCGTTAGAGAAGATATTTCCCACACTATTTCAAATTGTTGCTCAATCTGCTTATCTTTTATGAAAAACAAAAGAGGCATGATACGCATTAAAGAACCATTGCCATTTTCGTTTTCGAGATTAAATTGCTTCAGTTGCTTCAACTTATCGAAGTCTTTTGAATTTATAATATCTTTCAGTCGACTGATGGCCATATCAGTGGTGAGACCAATATCAAAAACTTCGCCTGTGGCAGTCCAATAACCTTTGTCTCTCCATGCGATAAAGTTCGTGGCAATATCCACCAAATTGAAACCCTTTGTGAGAGATTCAGCCAGACAAAAAGTGAGCGCACTATCATCTGACCATACTCCCGGGGCCTGGTGATAGGTTCCAAATCCCACCATGTCTGTAGCAGGACTTTGTAACATTGCACCTCTGCTTTTAAATTCGTAAGGCACTCCAATGGCATCACCGATGGCAACACCTAAAAGGCTATCAATTATCTTTTTTGATTTCATATTATTGATATAATGACTTCCAGCTTTTAGATTAAAATGAGAGTTTATTGACTTTGTCGTCAATCGGAATTGCTTCATTTGAATCTTCGTCATCATCATCCTTTATATATTTTAAAACCAAAATATCTTCAGGCAAACTATCATTTTTAATCAGGAATAATGGATTGTCTTCATCATCATGAAACTGCGAACCTATAGCATAAACAGTAGAAACTTTACTGAACTTCTCAATTTCTAAATTCGTATCTATATCTATTTCGCCATCAATAAGCTCCATCCCAAAATCATAATTCGAGTCATCACCCGCATCCATATATACTGTCAATCTTTGCATAGCAGAAGGGTGACCTTCGAGGGCATTTGCTAAAAACGGATTAAATTTATTATAAAATTGTTCTTCCCATTCACGTTGAAGCTCCATTACAAATTTTCCTGAATGGATGTGGGTTCCATCAAGAGTGTAGTCTGTTTTAGAAAAGGGGATTATAGTTTCCATTGGCTATATTATTAGATAATAGTGATATCGATTGTCATTAAAATTAAGGTCAAAAAAAGCATCGTGTTCATTCAAAAACAATTCTTCATGCAAATTTAATATTTATTTCTCAGATTAGAGTTGAAATGCAATTCGAAAAGAATAATTTTGTAATTTTGGGGGATAAATAATAATATGTATGGAAAAAGAAAATAATAATGACGAACCTATAGGTGAAGAAGGAATCTCTTTAGATGAAAACGACCAAGCATCAAGATACAATTGCTATCAGATTTACAACGACCTATTAGGTTTTAAATGGAGTGAAGAGAAAATATTAGACAACATGGGTATTTCAAAAGAATACTTAAAAGCATTAAAAAAAGAATTTGGAGGCTAGGTTTAAGAAGGACAAAAGACTCAATTCCCAAATTCAAAGTTACAAAAGGGTGAGCTTCAGAGAATCCTTTTAAAATGTTTCTAAGGAAGATTGCTTTAGATAAAGTGAATATGCCTGTTTTGCGATGTATTTGAATTTAAATATAAATTAACTTTACTAATTGTTGATAATCAAACACAAAAGCTCATAGGATATAATCGACCATCGTACTTATGTATATTTCAAGTGATATAAATATTTAAACTTTTCTATTTTTCGTTCTTTCATTTCATTTATTCAAATCATAAAAACACCTTGCAAAGCCATCATTTCATATTACCGAAGGAAAATATATGATTATCCATGGAAAATATAATATTATGCAAGGAAAATATATGATTATCCAAGGAAAATATAATATTATGCAAGGAAAATATGTGATTATCCAAAGAAAATATAATATTATGCAAGGAAAATATGTGATTATTCAAGGAAAATATAATATTATGCAAGGAAAATATGTGATTATCCAAGGAAAATATAATATTATGCAAGGAAAATATGTGATTATCCAAGGAAAATATGATATTATCTAACGATAATATATAAATATAGTCTTTCAAAACACAGCATACACTTGAAATTTAATATTTTATAAAATTACTTCACAAAATAAAACGCCCCCCTTCACTACTGCTCATCATCCATTTCGGAGAATTTCCTGTAAAAAAATGAAGGTATGAGGGTGATTTGTGAAAGAATCCGTTTTTGAAGGTTGATTATTTGAATAATCAAAATGATATTCGAAAATTAGCAAGTGTTTGGAGTAAAATTGCAAAATCCGCTCACAGAAAACATTGCCTGTCGGCTTGGAGGTGAATTTATTATAAAAAAGCTTCTTCCGTTAAATCTGAATTCCGCTAATTAATTTTCCTGTAAGAACATGGGTTCCGTCATTGGTATAGTCTGTTTTAAAAAAGGGAATTATTATTTCCTTTGGGCTTAATTTTGATAATAGTGATATCAATTGTCCTTAAAAATAAGAATCAAAAAACATCATGCCTCAAACATAAACATTTCTTTCATGCAAATTTAATATTTATTTTTCAGATAAGAATTGAAATGCTATTCGGAAACATTGTTGTCCGATAAAACAGTTTAAAACATTTTATCATCACTTAATCACTTATAAATCAGCATGAGTTTTATGAGTTTTTTCATTATTCAAAAAGTAAGCCCTTTCAAAATAAGGATAATTGCTCTGTATTATAAAATG
>CAIXTV010000298.1 GCA_903922465.1 uncultured bacterium | reverse complement strand
TTGGGGGGATACAAAATAGAAGAAACTTAGTGCTATGCTGGTTTTGTCTCTTTGTGTTGTGTTATGGATAATATGTATTTTTGTAGATATTAATATCGATTAAAAAACAAATTTAAATAGATGGATATAGCAATTTCAAAAAATAATATTCCTATTCGCTTAACAAGTGAACGATGGCAACATATTACAACTGGGCATCCTGAAGTTGCAGGTTATTATTATGAAATATTAGAAGCAATTGAAAATCCTGAGATAATTTATGAGGGAAATTATAATGCCAAAATCGCAATAAAGAAATTTCAAGAAAGTATTACTACCTTTGTAGTCGTAGTTTATAAAGAAATTAGCGACACAGATGGTTTTATAATAACAGCCCATTTTTCGAACAAACAACAAGAATTTAAAAAGAAAAAAGTACTATGGAAACAAGTGAATTAAAAGAAATACGATCAGCATTACCTTATTTTCTAAATCACAAAACTGTTTGGTCGTCTTACGACAGTGAAGCAGATGTGCTGTATTTGCATTTTAAAAAACCAAACCATGCCGATAATTCAGAAATGACAGAAGATGAAATTATCGTTCGTTATGAAAACCAGGAAATAATAGGATTAACAATTTTAAATGCAAGCCAGCGAAAATAAAACTATTCTCACTTTTCGGCGGCATTTTCAATACATACTTAAAACACCAAATACCCAAATGTATTGATATTATTCAAAAAACTAAAGAATTGCAGCAATGGATAAAAGCGAGGCTATAAATAAAGTAAAGGCATATAGATTATTATTGAAAGAATATTTTCCATTGGAAAACGTTTATCTCTTTGGTTCATACGCAAAAAACACCAATACTGAAGATAGTGATATTGATGTAGCAATTGTAATAAATCACATTGAAGGAGATTATTTTTCAATTAATCCATTGTTATGGAAATTAAGAAGACAAATAGATGATAGAATTGAGCCTATTTTAATCGAGAAAGATTTTGATGATGCAAATTTTTTAGCAGAGATTCAAAAATACGGGATAGAAATAGTATAAAAACTCGCATTCTATTATAGAAGGAGACACTCAGCTCATTCGTTTGCATTTACAATGCCAACACAAAACAACCGATAATTTGCCATTATCTGTATAATTAAGAACAATAACACAAACTCC
Organism: uncultured bacterium; assembly: GCA_903922465.1. Classification (GTDB taxonomy): domain Bacteria; phylum Bacteroidota; class Bacteroidia; order Bacteroidales; family CAIXTV01; genus CAIXTV01. Next base: position 6,719 of record CAIXTV010000298.1, on the reverse strand, counting down.
CATGCGGTGAATAAATGAAATAATCACCGCATAATTGCGGTAAATAATCTGTATATTTGCCGCAAAAAAATGTAAGGCAATGACAAAGTACATATACGAACATAATAACTGGACCGATTTCACATGGCATGACAAAGCCATAAATGTCATATTTGGCGAGGTGAGGCTTACTCAAGGTAAAATAATTGGACAAATGAATTCCTTGGGCTTTTCTGCCAAAGAAGAAGCCTCGCTAAACGCTTTAAGTTTAGAGGTAGTAAAATCATCAGAAATAGAAGGCGAATTGCTCAATTACGACCAGGTGCGCTCTTCCATTGCAAGGCGCTTGGGCATCAACACTGCAGGACTTGTGCCGAGCAGCCGTCACATAGAAGGTGTAGTAGAAATGATGCTCGACGCCACCCAACGATACTCCTTACCTTTAACCGAAAAACGTTTGTTTGGTTGGCATGCAGCACTTTTCCCTACAGGCTATAGTGGACCTTACGAAATTGAAGTTGGACATTACCGCACAGGTGAAATGCAAGTGGTTTCGGGCGCAATGGGCAAAGAAAAAGTGCATTACGAAGCTATAAAGCCTGAATTGGTAAAAATAGAAATGGACAAGTTTTTGGATTGGTTCAACAACGAAAACTCGCTCGACCCTGTTTTAAAAGCCGCCATTGCACACTTTTGGTATATTATTATTCACCCCTTTGACGACGGGAATGGCAGAATTGCAAGAGCCATAACCGATATATTACTTGCCCGTGCCGAAGGTAGTGGTGAACGTTTTTATAGTATGTCGGGCCAAATATTAGCAGAACGTAAACGCTATTACGAAGTATTACAAAATGTGCAACATAGTTCAGGAGACATTACTAAATGGCTCAACTGGTTTTTGCATTGCCTCAAAAATGCAATGCTCGCTACCGAGAAAACCACACAAAAAATAATGCTCAAAGCTCAGTTTTGGAAATTACACGAACATACCTCTATCAATGAACGTCAACGATTAATACTAAACAAACTCTTTGACGATTTTGAGGGAAAACTACAAACCTCAAAATGGGCTAAAATTACTAAAACCTCTACCGATACTGCCTTACGTGACATAAAAGACCTCGTAGAAAAAGGCATCCTTAAACAAACTGATGAAGGAGGACGAAACGCAAACTACGAATTAAAAGACTTTACATTAGAATAAGCAATGGTTATATTTCGAATAGCAATTAAAAAAAAGACCGCTCAACAGAGCGGTCTTTTTTTGGAAATAGTTTTCTGTAATTATTACAGAACTCCTTGATCTAACATTGCGTTTGCAACTTTGAGGAAACCAGCAATATTGGCACCTTTAACGTAGTTTACTGTGCCTTCGGAATCTTTTCCGTATTTGACACAGGCTTGATGAATGTTACACATGATATCATGGAGTTTGGTATCAACTTCGTTTGCACTCCATGTGAGTTTCATAGAATTTTGAGACATTTCGAGTCCTGATGTGGCAACACCACCGGCATTGGCAGCTTTTCCGGGCGCAAAAAGGATTTTGTGTTCGAGGAAGATTTCAATAGCTTCTGGAGTAGATGGCATATTTGCTCCTTCGGAAACGCAGATGCAACCATTCTTCATAAGATTTAATGCATCCTGTTTGTCAAGTTCATTTTGAGTGGCACATGGAAGTGCAACATCGCATTTTACTTCCCATGGACGCTTTCCTTCGAAGAATTGTGCATTAGTAAATTTGTAAGAATATGGCTTAACAATATCTTGATTTGATGCTCTGAGTTCTAATAAATATTCTACCTTATCACCTGAAATACCATCTGGATCATAAATATAACCGTCAGGACCGGAAATAGTAACAACTTTTCCACCTAATTGGTTAACTTTAATAATAGCACCCCATGCAACATTTCCAAATCCAGAAACAGCAACGGTTTTTCCGTTAAAGTCTAAATTACGGGTTTTTAGCATTTCTTTTGCAAAGTATACATTTCCAAAACCTGTAGCTTCTGGACGAACTAAACTTCCACCCCAATTGGTTCCTTTTCCGGTTAACACACCAACATGGGTTTGAGTAAGTCTTTTATACATACCAAATAAAAATCCAATTTCACGGCCACCAACACCGATATCACCAGCAGGAACATCAGTTTCTGGTCCAATAACTTTCCAAAGTTCTAACATAAAAGCTTGGCAAAAACGCATTACTTCATTGTTAGATTTTCCTTTAGGATCGAAGTCAGAACCACCTTTTGCTCCACCCATAGGCAAAGTAGTAAGGCTATTTTTGAAGATTTGTTCGAATCCTAAGAATTTTAAAATACTTAGATTTACACTAGGGTGAAAACGTAGTCCACCTTTGTAAGGCCCAATTGCCTGATTAAATTGTACACGATAACCTAGATTTACATTAACCTTACCGTTATCATCAACCCATGGAATTTTAAAAGTTAAAATCCTATCGGGTTCGATTAGTCGCTCTACGATGTTTGCGGCTTCAAATTGAGGATTTTGATTATAAATATCCTCAATAGATTCAAGAACTTCTCTAACAGCTTGTAAGTATTCCAGTTCCCCTGGATGCTTTTTCTCTAGCTGACTCATAATTCTTTCTGTGTTCATTTTTTTGAAATTTAAATTTATTAAACAGTCTATTAATACAACACTGTTACCACTATAACAGTGTTATTGAATTCACAATGCAAAAGTATAAAAATATTCGATTCAAATACAATTGAAATAAAATTTCTGCAAAATTATTATTATTTTCATTCATTTTTCTGCTTCTGAATATTATTTTGAAAATAAAAATATTCTATCCTTTCCAAAGATAATCAAGGATATTATAATGGAATACTATATAATAAGATGAGTAATATGTAAAGAATGTACAGAAAATTAATTTGGCTTTAAAATCAACCCAATACTTTTCTTTCCATCGATTTTTACGATTATCGGCTTTTCGAAAGTAAGATGTCGAATAAATTCATCCTGATAAACCGCATCTTGTGAGCTTAAAAACTCAATATCATAATTACCATCCTTGATAAAAGGGTTAATGGTGAAGTATCCCACTTTGAAAGAGGTGAGATTCTGAAAGAAATGTGTTCCTTGACTTGGATCAATTCTAAAATTTTCGAGTCCCGATTCGACGATTACCCTTGCTGCAGATATCTGAGGCCATTTAACAGGTATCCCAAGCCAAGGATCACTTGAACCCCATCTGCCCGGACCTACTAAAATATAATTTTTCTTTTGTTTTAAAAACTTATCATTTAAAGCCCCAATAGCGATCGCAATATCTTTTGTTTTAGCAGGGTTAAACGATTTTGGTTCTACATACACAATATCATAAATATCCTCGATTATCCCATTGCCCAAGGCCGAAGTAGAATAAATTATTGTTTTAGACACATCAACCTGCTCGATATTCTCATTTATAGTTTCTTTATTGTCAACAATTGGGCGAATTTGAAGCACATTGAAAATCTTAGAGCTTCCTTTCTTGCGATGCAAATCAACAGCAAATTCAATTTCAACGGGTTTACCCATTTCTTTTTGACTTATCTCCATAATGGATTTTAAAATCTCGGCTAATGGAAAAACATTATAATTTAAAATACTTGAAAAGGTTAAGATTTTTTTTCCAATAGCATCAGTTCCGTCTTTTAAAACCTGATTTTCATAATCATAAGTGGAAGTTAAATAGGTGAGAGAGTTATCTTTTTCGGCTTCTTCTAATTGAAGTTTCAGGAGGTTTATTCCATCATCGGTGCTTGGCTTAAAGCTGTCTGTTTTAAGATCAAGGGCAAAGAAATATTTTTGAGTTTCTTGTAATGCCATTTCAGGACTCGAAAGTTGAATTATTTTTTGAGGAAACTTAGGCGAAAACCTCAAGGTAACTCCTCCATCTACTATATGTTTCCCTAAACCAAAAGCAATATTCACCACACCATCTTCAGCTTTTTCGGGAGGAATAGGGTAAAAATTAATGGAACGAGCTACTCCGGAAATTGCAGGGTAAAATCTATCGCCATAGCGTTGCCCACAAACTTCCTGTAAAACAATTCCCATTTTTTCTTCATCAATTACATTTGAAGTGGCAGTCATATAAGCTTTACTATCTTTAAAATAAACAGAAGCATATACACTCTTTATTGCAATGCTCAGCTGTTCAATATTGAGTCGTTCATTTTGAGAAGTATTGGAAATCATATAGGTTGAATAGATGCCAGCAAAAGGCTGATAATGCGAATCTTCTAGTAAGCTTGAAGATCGTATGGCTATGGGTTTATTCACAACGCTTATGAAGGCATACAAATCCTCATGTATGCGAAAAGGAAGTCGTGAATTGACAAAAGCATTTAGTATTTCTGCATCAGATGCACCCGATAAAGCAATATCATATAAGCTGTTTTCTTCCATAAATTCATCGAAAACATCCACACCCATAACAACAGTTCGGGGAATGGTTATTAAGACATTTTCAAATTTATCGATGAGACGGTTTCTCTTGAGTAAGGAATCGATAAAGGCCAATCCTCGGGCTTTTCCTCCAACAGAACCATTCCCTATTCGTGAAAAAATGGAATATTCATCAAATCGATCTTTATTAAAATCGGCTATGACTCCCCTACCCTTGCTAAGCCTATAACTTGAAATTGTATCAAATATATACCTTCTTACATCATCTAAATCATGAAAATCTTCAGGTTTTAGGGCTTTGAACATTTCGGCAACCGGAAATAAGGCTCTTGCATATAACCATTTCGAAAAGTGATTTCTTTTAATGTGATATTCAAGAGATTCGTCAGGAATTTCGAAGATTCGGTGCTGAAGCATCTTAAGATCGGATGCACGATTAATTTCTCTTCCTGATTCGGGTTCTATAAATACAAAGTCCCCAAAACCAAAGTATTGAACCACGAAATTTCGAAGTTCCATTGAAAGTGTTTTCGAACTTTTATTAATAAAGCCTACCTTTATACTTTTAGCGATATCAGCATTTTCAGCTCCGGATGATTGTATTAAAATGGGCAAATACATATCATCCTTTTTAATCATTTCGCAAAGCTTTACCCCTGCCTGCTTGTCGATTACCCCATTATGAAGATAACTCATATCAGTTATAACGCCAAGAAGGTTATTTTTATACTTAGCATATAATAGTTCAGCTTCTTCAAAATTTCTGGCAAGTAATATCTTTGGTCGGCCTCGCATTCGTAACATTTGTTGATGCTCATTGAGGCCCTCTGTCATGAAATCTTTCGAATGCTTGAATATGATTTTATATAAATTAGGCAGATAACTCGAATAAAAACGAATGGAATCTTCCACCAAAAGAATCGCCTGTACCCCGTATTCATTGATATCGGCTTCGGCGTTCATTTTATCTTCAATAAGTTTTGTTATAGCAAGAATTAAATCGGCATTCCCTAGCCAACTGAAAACATAATCGATGCTACTTAGGTCTTCTTTGGCGAGTTTCACCGAAACTTCTCTTGAAAACGGAGTCAATATTACGATTGGCTTCTTTGGATATTTAGCTTTAATACGTTTTGCAAGATCAAAAGTGTCGATATCGCCCATGCTGAGCATACTTATGACAAGGTCGATGTTTTCCTCTTCAATAATTTGCATGGCTTCGCTATCGGAATAGGCTTGCATGAATTGTGGAGGATAACGTAAGTTGAGAGATACGTATTCGTTAAATATTTGTTCATCAATGCGTCCGTCGCCTTCCAGAATAAAGGCATCGTATTTACTGCAAATGAGCAAAATATGAAGAATTCTCTTACGCATGAGTTGATCGAAAGAGGTGTCGTTGAAGTAGAGTTTACGGGGTTGTAGTTGATCAGATAACATGTATTTTTCGTTTGAAATGCGGAGTAAATTTACACTTTATTTTAACTTGTAGAAAAATGTGGGATATTTTTGGTATCGAATTGGTGATTTGGTGATTTAATGTATTAGGTTATTTCGTTATTCGGTATGGTCATTGTGGGGTACGATTCTTTGTAAAAACAGTGTTAGTTAAATTGCAGAGAACTATGAGCTAATTGTATTGAATTAAATAATGCTAGAAATCCAGATTTTTAACGATTTTCGTGTGGCAACTGCAGAATATCTTATTAGAAATAAGCCCAATCTATCAAATTACATCACATAAGGTGATATTTTTAATTCTTTATACCAAAGCAAATTATCAGCTCCTTTGATTGGATTATTGCGAATTAAATCATTTTCCCAATGAGAATTATCCTTCTTCTCATTAGAATTATCATTTTCCTAATCGTAAGTTCAATTAGTAAATGCAACTTTTAAGAAAATTCAGAAAGCATTATACCCTTAACTTTATTACTTTATATTCTCAATTCACCCACCCCCTAAATCCAGAAGAGGGAAAAACAGAACGCTGATTTAGGCATTTAGCTGTTTAGTTGTTTAGGGGGAAGACCCAAGTCCCAAGGTGGCTTTTAGGCTATTAGACTTTTAGGCCTTTAGGGGGCGGGGCTCTAATTCCGAAAAAAAAACCTTACAGAAATATTGATGTAAACTTTTCAATAACCATAAGGGATAGCTGAATTTTTTGCGGACGCCATTGCGGACGCCATAGGTTTATTTGCCTTTAAATATTTGCACAGAAGCTTTTTCTGGGTTACATTTGTTGCAAATTCGTTTAATAAAAATGACAAACAAAATTTCAAATATGACTATTTCGGAGCAGGAGATGT
>CAIXTV010000297.1 GCA_903922465.1 uncultured bacterium | reverse complement strand
TCCAAAAAACAATATACATAAGCCAAATTCTTGTTGAAACCTCAATTAAGCAATTCAATATACTTAGCGGAACATCGTGACCTAAAACAAAAATAAGGCCATTCGAATCCATAAAAGGTTTAGGAATATGCTCAAATCAGATTTCTAGGAAAGAGAGGTATCCTTTATAAGAAAAATAATCAAGCTTAGTTTAAATTAGCTGGAAATATTCGTTGCGCTTGGTTGAAATTTATGGTTTTTGATGAATTAAGATTGAAAGCAAGTAATTTATTAATATCACACTATACTTATTTATCACATCCAATACTTTTTCATCACAAACCAACCTTTGTAAAATGCTGATTTTTAATCACTTTTAAAAGGGAAAACAAGCATTGATATTTATCAACATCTGCTTGATTATTATCTGTTGTAAATGCGGATAATATCAACTGTTAATTAGCTCACAGTCTTTTTTTGTGTGTAATATTGCATTGTGATTTAAAAAACAAAAACGCAAACAAAAATCAATATAAACCAAAAACAAAAACAATGAAAAAATTAAGATTACCTATCTTATTATCAGGAGCTTTAATGCTCACAGCAGGATCATTCTTCATGACATCTTGTTCGAAAGACGGCAACGATGGAAAAGATGGAACTAACGGTACAGATGCAATTGCAACCTGTAAAGAATGCCATAATCCATCAGTAGTTGACAGAGTCGCTACAGAATTTGCATTATCTAAACATAATTATGGTGAAGCAGCAGCAGGCGAAGCAGGAAACACATCATGCGGACCATGTCACGAATCAGAAGGCTTTAAATATGTTTGTAAAAACAACGTTTCAACTGTATTTACTTTTGATGCAGTAACCGGAAAATGGGTTAACCCTTATGCAACTGTTTCTAGTTCAGCTTTCGGTCCACTAACTTGCTTTACTTGCCACAGTAGCTTACACACAACTTATGGTTATGCTGACATGTCAGCTTTAACAACAACCGCAGCTGTTCCTATGACCATGTGGGGTGGAGCTAAAACTATTAATCTAACCCAAGATGGTGGTAAAAGTCATTTATGTGTAAAATGTCACCAACCTCGTCCATTAACTTGTAGTGCTCAATCAGATAGCAGACTATTAAATTATGATTCTATCAGAGACAATCCAAGTATCATTTTCTGGGATAGCACAGCTGGTTTTGTAAGCAAATATATTAAGCCTTCATACAGAATGCATGTTCATTATGGTGCTGTAGGTGCTGTATTTGCAGGTGTTGGTGGTATTGAATTCCCAGGCTCAGAACCTTTCTCAAGTTCATCACATGCTACACTAGCTTCATGTCAAGATTGCCATATGGCTCCTATTACAGGTGCAGCAGGCGGACACTCATTTAAAGCAAAAGGCAACTTTAACGGTTGTAATGTTTCAGGTTGTCATACAACTATGAGTACAACTGCAAGTTTATTTACTGACACCAGAGCAGAAATCAAAGGCTTATTAGATACTTTAGCAGCACATATTAACTCAGTAGGCGCAGGTCATGACATTTTACATAAAGATGTTTCAGTTGGAACAGATGGTTCATATAATAATTTATGGTACGGTTTAACTTCCAAAAATTATGATGGTTATACTGATATTTATGATGCAAGTTCTAATCCTTTAGGATATTGGTCTTTAGCTGGTTCAAGCACATTAAAGAAATTCCCAACCCTGAAATTTGTTCACATTGGTGCAATGATTAACTTCCAATTCTGCTTAAGAGAATATAGTTTAGGTGTTCATAACACTCAATATTCAAGAGCACTTTTAACAAATTCAATTGAAGCATTAAAAGCTTTAGGATACTAATCTAATTAACAATAACAAAAAGGCTGTCTCTTTTTAGGACAGCCTTTTTTTCTAAAGAGTTATTTAGAATTATAGATGAGAATTTCACGTGCTTTTAGTAATTCACTTGACAAAACACAATTGATAATCAGAAATATAATTTCAATTTACACTTTCCGATGAATATTAAATACTAATTTCACACACAAATACCCAAATTCTCAGCCTCCTTCTAAGCAACAAATGTATAATTCAAAAAAACACATCAAATTATAAACTAAAATAAATTAAATGAAAACTAAAACCCTTTTATGTATTGTTTTAATCTTTGTGGGACTTACAAGTTGCACAAAAGACATTATAGAACCAAAAGTAACTGTAGAAACACCCAATGCTGCTGCGAAATTTTCAATTGACGTTTATCCTCTTTTTGCAACCTACAGCTGTACAACTTGCCACGGTAATTCAGGTGGATTATCATTAAGTGGAACAGCCTCTGTAGTTAGGACAAACTTACTTGTTAATGCAGTTATCGCTGGTAATTCAACTGGAAGCATGTTATATATTAAGTTTAAAAACGGTGCTTCACATAATGGTAAATCTCTCACATCAACAGAAGTATCCAATATCAAAGGCTGGATTGACTCTGGTGCTTTAGATAACTAATTCTTATATTAAATCAATCAATAGAAAATATTATGATAACAATTAAAAAAACAGCACTTAGTTTAATAATAAATCGCTTCGTATTATCATTATTGCTAGCTTTTATCACAACAAGCTTAGTAATTGGGCAAGGTTCAACCCCAGTAAAGGAAGTAAACAAACCAGTAAGTGGAACCTATAATAGTGGAACATTCTTAGAAAATCAAACCGTTATTACTAACTCAGCAAAGTGTTTCGAGCTAGTAATTAATCATAGATTTGGAAAATTAAGCGATGGAAGTAAAGAAGCATGGGGCATTTATTCTCCTTCAAATATCAGATTTGCATTAAACTACAGTATAAATGATAGACTACAATTAGGTGTTGGTGCAACCAAATTTGATAAACAAACAGATTTAAATTTAAAATGGAGTTTTCTACAACAAACAACAAATGGGAAAATTCCGGTTTCAGTAACTTATTATGGAAGCGTAATGATTGACGGTAGAGATACTAAAAGTTTTGATTATGCGAACTTTAAAGAAGCTCATCGCTTTTCTTATTTTAATGAAATTCTTATTTCTCGAAGATTTTGTAATGCTTTCAATTTACAAGTCGCTCCTACCTACGTTCATTACAATGCAACTGAATCAGCAAGTGATACTAGCTCAGTACGTTTAAGAAGAAATGACAATTTTGGACTTTCAGTATTAGGGAAACTTAATATCAATTCAACTTATTCATTATTTGTTGAATACGATCACAATTTCACCTTATTATATAAAAAGGTATCAGACGTATATAAAGAAGCAAAACCAGTAATTGCAATCGGAATTGAAAAAGCAACAGCTTCACATTCATTTCAATTATTCGTTACCACAGGAGAATCTATCAATTACCAAAAGAATATGGTTTATAACCAAAACTCATTCTTTGATAAAGATGGCAAAAAGAGTGGTTTAATGATAGGGTTTAATATTACCAGAGTATTTTATTAGACTACTTTTCACAGATAACAAACCATAATAATAATCAAATTAAAATGAGAAAAATGAATTTCAATAAAGTTGGAGCATCCATTACAATAGCTGCATTTATGTTCTTCCTGGTTTCTTTTGCTAATGCTCAAAACCCATGGACAGCTCCTGCAGCTGACGCAGCGGTTGTAAATGCAGTGAAATCAGATGATGCCTCAATTGTAGCTGGTAAAGCTATCTACACAAAATCATGCAAAATGTGTCATGGTGAAAAAGGTGATAGTAAAGCTGGAGCTCCTTCTAACTTCACATCAAAAGAATTTAAAGCACAAAGTGATGGTGCTATCTATTTTAAAATAAACAAAGGTTTTGGTAAAATGCCAGCATATAAAACCAAAATCGCTGCTGATAATGACAGATGGAACATAGTTAATTACTTACGTACCCTGTAAATCACTTTTCTAACTTATTTATTTTTGGATTATCCAATATATAAATTACAATAAAAACTACGGCCATAGGTCGTAGTTTTTTAAATAACAACATTTAAGGGCTAAGGCTCAACATTATTTTCAATTGAATTAAATCAGATTACAATGCGCAATTTCATCAAGGCAACTTCCTTTTTCGTATTAACTTTTATCCTTTTTATTTCCATCTCAGCATATCCACAAACAAATGAAGATTGCCTAGGATGTCATAGTGATAAAACAATGACAAAAACAGTAAAAGGTAAGGCTGTTTCATTATATGTTAATGCTAATATTATTGGCAATTCCATTCACAAAAATGTCAAATGCATTTTATGTCATAAGGATGCCAATGTAACAGACTTTCCACATCCGGAAAATCTTCAGACTGTTGATTGTGGAAGCTGCCATAAAAATGCACAGTATCAGTTTACTTTAAGTATTCATGGGCAGGCATTAAAATTCAATGCTCCTTATGCCCCTGATTGTAAAGAATGTCATGGAAGACACGATGTTATTTCACATACGTCTCCAAAATCACCAACCTATAAAACAAACATACCAATATTATGTGGGAAATGCCACAGAGAAGGCGCTCCTGTTGCGCGTTTATATAATATTACGATGCAAAATATTCTCACTAACTACAGTGAGAGCATTCATGGAAAAGGCTTATTTGAAAGGGGTCTGATTGTTTCAGCAACCTGTAATGATTGCCATAGCAATCACTTAATCTTACCTCATACTAATCCTCAGGCTTCAACTTCAAGTGCGAAAATTGCTAGTACTTGTATGAAATGTCATGCAAATATTGAGCATGTACATAAAAAAGTAATTAAAAGAGAACTTTGGGAGAAAAAAGTCGGCTCAGTTCCTGCTTGCAATGACTGCCACTCTCCTCACATCATAAAAATACAAAAAAAAGAAACCTTAATTTCAAATCAAATTTGTTTAAAATGCCATGAAAATGATAAAGCATTTAAGGTAGTTGAAAGCAAGAAAGTCTCTTTAAAAATAAATCCTGATGAATTTATTAATTCAGCACATAAGAACTTTGCATGCAATAAATGCCATACCGACGTAACGCTGGATAAAAAAACGATTAGACCTTGCATTACAGTAAATAAGGTTGATTGCTCTATCTGTCACAAAGAAGTTGCAGACATATACAATAACAGTGGACACGGGCAAGCATTTTTCAAGAATAAAAAATCAAATGCGCCATATTGTACCGATTGTCATGGGACTCACAGAGTACTGAGCAGATATGATGATTCTTCAGCTACTAACAGAGCATTAATCCCAAAACTTTGCGGTAAATGCCATAACAAAAATGGGAAAGCTGTTATAAATACTCATTTAAAAGAGATTGACGCATTTAGTGATTATTCCTCTAGTGTACATGGGAAAGGACTAATGGAAAAAGGTTTACTTGCAAGTGCTATTTGCACAGATTGCCACACTTCGCATAATATTTTAAAAGAATCAGATCCTAACTCAACTGTTAGTGCACTTAATATCCCTGCTACATGTGGAAAATGTCATAAAAGTATTTACAATGATTATATTAGTGGCGACCATTCAATTTTAAACAATACAGGGGGCAAGAAATTTCCTACTTGTGCTAATTGCCACACTGCGCATACTGTTACCGAAATTGATAAAGATAAGTTCTTAACTGAAATCACACTTCAATGTGGAACCTGCCATAAGAAATTGTCTGAAACCTACATGGAAACTTACCATGGGAAAGCATATTCTCTAGGATATTTAAAAGCCGCCAGATGCTCTGATTGTCATGGAGCTCATCATATATTAAATATGGCTAACCCCGAATCGAGTGTTGGTCAGAAGAATATAGTAAAAACCTGTAAGAAATGTCATAAAAATGCAAATGTTGAATTCACAGGGTACTTAACACATGCTACACATAACGACAATGACGTACTTTACTATACATTCTGGGGGATGACAACATTGCTTTTAAGCGTGTTTGGTTTCTTTGGTCTTCACACCCTTTTGTGGATCCCACGTTCAATTATTGAAGCTAGGAAAAAGAAACATCATCCCTTACCTCAAGGAGAAGTTAAATATTTCCGTAGATTTACCAAAAGTCAAAGAATAACACATATATTTGTTATTATGAGTTTCCTATTGTTGGCATCTACAGGTATGATGTTAAAATTTGCTCATACTTCTTGGGCTTTTAACTTAGCTAAGTTAATTGGAGGCGTACATGTTGCAGGAAACATCCATCGTTTCGCAGCTGTAATCACATTTGGTTACTTCATTTTCCATATATTCTCTTTATTAAAAATGAAAAAGACTCAAAAGAAAGGTTTTGGATCTTTCATTTTTGGGGCTAACACTCTAATGTTTAACAAACAAGACATAAAAGATTTTATCGGCACTGTTAAATGGTTCCTTGGCAAAGGAGAACGTCCAAAATATGGCCGTTGGACCTATTGGGAAAAATTTGATTACATGGCTGTTTTCTGGGGTGTTGCTGTAATTGGGTTCTCTGGCTTAATTCTATGGTTCCCCGAATTTTTCACTAAAGCATTCCCTGGTTGGATTATTAATGTATCACAAATCATCCATAGTGATGAAGCCCTTTTAGCAGTTGTATTCATTTTTACTATCCATTTCTTTAATACACATCTACGTCCTGAAGCCTTCCCAATGGATACGGTTATTTTCACTGGGCATGTAGAAGCTGAAGAATATAAAAAAGACAGACCTAAAGAATGGGAAGAATTAGAAAAGTCAGGAAAACTCGACTCTTATGTAGTTAAAAAAGAAATTTCAACTTCATGGATGAAAATAGTGAAATTCTTTGGTTTCTTATTCTTATTCACAGGTATTCTACTAGTTATTCTAATTATTTTCTCACTAATAGCTGGCAAGTACTAGACCATAGGAATTAATAATTTTGCCATAGACACACAGATAGTTATTTCTAATCTGTGTATCTGTGGCTTTTTTTATTTTCAAGCAAGAGAAAACAGGAAATTTTATTGTCATATGAATTAATTACTAAATTTGCATTTAACTATTAATGATTGTGTCTCTTTAATTTAGAATGCAATACTATGAAAATATTGATTATTGAGGATGAGAAATCTTTAACCGATTCTATTGTCGGGTATCTCGTTGATGATGGGCATGTCTGTGAGGCGGTCTACAACTATAATGATTCAATTGAAAAAATTGAATTATATGAATACGACTGTATTGTGGTAGATATTAATTTACCAGATGGCAGTGGTCTGGATATTATTAGACGTGTTAAACGAAGTTCAAAATCATCAGGAATTATAATTATTTCAGCCCGAAATTCCCTAGAAAACAAAATAGAAGGGCTTGATATTGGAGCTGATCACTATCTCACTAAACCTTTTCATCTTGCAGAACTAAATGCTCACTTAAAATCAATAAATAGAAGAATCAACTTTAATGGAAATGAGCAAATTATTTTCAATGAAATCAGGTTGCTCCCAAATGAACACCAGGTGTTTGTGTGCGAAAAGGAAGTTAAATTAACCAAAAAGGAATACGAACTTCTGGTGTTTTTTATTTCCAATAAGAAGAAGCTAATCACAAAATCGGGTTTGGCTGAACACCTATGGGGCGATTATATGGACATGGCCGATTCGTATGATTTTATTTATACCCATATTAAAAATCTCAGGAGTAAACTCTTAAAAGAAGGTTGCGCAGACTATATCAAAACCGTATATGGTGTAGGATATAAATTTGATCTTTAAAAAACCAAATTGAATCTAATTATTTCCAATCATAACATTAATACTAATCGATGAAACTCTTAACTAAAACCAGTCTGAATTATTTATCGGTTACTTTGTTTGTATTTATGTTTGCTGTGATTTTATTTTATTTTCTATTGAGGCATCAAGTGAATCAGAACATAAATATTGAACTTGAAAAGAGGAAAAGTAGTATTACAAATCAGTTGCTTTCTGCTCACTCATCAGTTTACACCCCTCCTAATCAAAACGAGAAAGTAATTATCACAGCAATGAAGGCTGTACATTCGCCTCTTCTATCGTTTTACGACACCCTTTTCTATGATAACACTGCACACAAATATATCCCTTTCCGCCAACTTGGATTTATTGCCAGTTTTAATAACGAAAAATTCTATGTCCAAATATTCAAATCTCTAGAAGAAACTGATAATTTGATTGTGAGAATATTTATGATTATGACGGCTTTGGTTTTCCTAATTATAATCATTTTACTTATTACAGTGAGACATACATCACTAAGCGCTTGGAACGTCTTTTACGATACCATAAATAAAATCAATAATTACGATATCAATTCGCATAATGAGTTTTCACTTAAAACATCAGAAGTAAAAGAATTTGATGATTTGAATCGTGTGTTGCTTGCCATGACACAACGAATTGAAAAAGGATATGCAAGCATGAAGGAATACACGGAAAACGCTTCGCATGAGCTGCAAACCCCATTAGCCATTATTAATCTGAAAATGGAAACTTTACTTCAATCCTCGAACCTCGATGAAAACCAATTTACAGTAATTGCTGAAGCTTATGAGGCTTCAAACCGCCTTTCGAAACTTAATAAAACTCTTTTGCTTCTGGCTAAAATTGAAAATCGTCAATTCCCAGATTCATCGGCTATACTCCCCCACATTGTTATTGAACATCAGTTGGAGAGTTTAGAAGACCTTATAGAGTCGAAGCAAATCAAAGTAATAAAACAATTTGAAACTAATGTTGTAAGATTGATGAACCCTTATTTGGCTGAAATTCTTTTTGCTAATTTAATAAAGAATGCCATTAGGCACAATCTTAAGGGAGGCGAATTAATAATCCATATTACATCACAGTTCGTTTGTTTTTCTAATTCCGGCACTGATCTTGGGCTTGATGAAGATAAACTTTTCGAACGATTCTACAAACTATCTACTTCGCCCGAATCCATAGGTTTGGGTTTGCCTATTGTGAAGAAAATTTGCGAGATTTACGGTTTTAAGGTGAGCTATTCTTTCGCTAACAACTTACACAATTTCAAGATTGATTTTGATTTTAAAGAGCAATAAGTCAACTAGATTATTTCAAATAGTTATTACAATCTCTCAAAAACACCATTATCCCTTGTGATTCGTTTTTGATGTTAATTCCAAAATCATTATTACTAAATTGCTTTCGAAAGTCTGCATAAACATAGGGCCTGATACAGTTTGCTAAGGTATCGATTCTTGGTGAAAAAAAAATCAAATCAAAATAGGAATACAAATAATCACAAAAATCACTATAATACTATTGCTTTAAGGCTTCTTGCTGGAGTATCTTTTCGTTCAATGGCCGTTTCCCCGGATTATTATCACTTGGAACCCAATAGGGGTTGAGCATAGCTAGGTTGGTAATTCCTTTAATTACAGGGAACTGCCCGAATGATGTATTTGCATCCCATACTATAAATTCAAACTTATGAGTTTTTGTATTCTTGTATAAAAAATAATTCCGCCCCGACCCTGTGTAGGAATCTAATGAGGCAAACAGCATGCTAGCTGCATACTGTTTTATATAAGCAGTAAGATTATGATAAGCTGCAACTGAATCAGCCCAAAAAGCTGAAGGAGTGTTGTTTATTTTATCTGTAAAATTAATCAAATCTGTAAAATTATTTTCATCCTTATTTGTTTTCAATTCATACCATTTATGATATGAAGTTCCGTCAGGACCTAAGTATTCGAGGTTGCCGCCAATACTTTTAAATAAATCACCATCTTTGTTACCATAGTGGGTTTCTAAAAATATTTTATCAATTTCCTCAATAAGAGTATAAAACCCCCACAACTGATTATTAACATAAACATTTGCATATACACAGCGAGGGGCATCTAAGCCATTGGAATTACAAAAGTCGAGATAGAGTTTTTCTCTTAAAAATGTTAGATCACTATAGGAGTTATTCAGGTTTAATTGTTTTAATCCATCTAATCTTTGACCTTTGGCAAATTTATTAAAATCAAGTTTAAATGACTTTTTTTATTAGGATGTGAAAAAGATGAATTCCCCCGAAAACGTATGCCAACATTCTTCAATTCAATTCCATCGACCAAAACATTACAAGACTTGCCTTTCCAATTGTATTTGTGGAATTTATCCGAGAGAGTATCGTACCATGTTGAATCAGCAAATGTAATATTAACAGTATGTATTAATTTTGCGAAAAGATTATCTCCAGGGTTTTGGGAAATTGCAATTTGCATGAAAAAGATTATCAGGATTAAGCTCAAACCGCTTTTAATAAAACAAGAATATATTTTCACTTTACTTGACTAATTGCATATGATTAATCGGCCATAATTTCTTTGATGAAAATCCATGCTTTACATTCTTTACTAGGATGCTGCATTTTGAGGTGCAAATGTACACAAATATTAATTCGACAAGCTCAACGACCATTTGCCAATGAGAGAGGGAGCTCGACTTTATTTTGATGGTTTTTCCCTAAAAGGCGATTGGGGGTGATTTCTATAGATTCTCGTTATAATCATTCCCGCAGGGTCTTCAATATCAAAAAGAATGCCTTTTTCCTTTTCTGAAATATCAAATTCTTCTACTTTATAATACACCGAAGGATTTAAAAAATCCTTCAAATAAAGTGAATCATTTAAATAGACTTTTCGGAAATGCTTTTTCAGATAAGCCTGGTCGCCAATTTTATTGAATTCTTTTTCTGCTTTTTCATCTTCATACAAAGGGATTGGATTCATGCCACTATATTCGATTGATTGGTCGGGATAATAATTTATAAACTTAAATGCTTTAAGCGAATTTTCAATTTCTATATCAAGAGAGTCGTTTTGAGTTATGCCATATTGGAAATCACCAAACAAACCAGGCATCATACTGGCGGAAGGTGTTTCAGGGAATTGCCATTCCCAAACAGGTATCGCAAATATTTCTTTCCATTCGTTATGCTCAAGTGTGTAAATATAGGCATGATTAATATTCGACCAATCAGGCCATTGTTTCACTAACAGCAATTCATCTTTTCCATCCAAATTAATATCTCCACAGTTTTCTATGTAATGAAATCCCAATTCGCCACCACTAAGTTTAATATTCAATTTTCCCCATTCAATAAAAGATGCTTTTGCAAGATATTCGTTTAAGAATATCACATCTCCATAGTCAAAATTTGTATCTGGGTTTTCGTAATACTTGGGGGCTTCATGTTGAAGGGTAGCGTCTGTATATCTTTCATAGAGCGTATCCACCCTATGGTCGCCATCAAAATCGCCCGTCACTACAAAACGATAACCTAAGATGGGTTTAGAGTTTCTCAAAAGTGTATCCACCTTTAATTTAAGAGAATCATCACTTGTTAATGGTTTTCCGGCCAGATGATTCGTTTTCACATTATCTACTTCCTGCTGAGCAGCAATTTGTCCATTATATAAAATGATTAAAATTAAAAGGGTCAAAATATGTTTCATCCTTTATGGGATATGCTTTATAGTTGTTTCTATTCTATAGATTAATTGCCTGAAAGAGATAATTGAAAATAATCCAATTCGATGAAATCGCATTTCCCATGCATTGCTTTGCTTTAATCAAGATTGAATTTATTTAATTCATTTAACCTACAAAGATACATAATTTTTATTCACAAAATCATCTTAATGGCTTTGCATTTCACTCCTTTTCAAACATTAGCATTATTAAAGCTAAGCTATTTAATACTAATCATTAAGCTTTACATTGTAATCATTTTCATTGATATTATAAAGGGAACGGCTATCTTGATAACGGCTACGGCTATCTTGATAGCGGCTGCGGCAGTCTTGATAGCGGCTACACATAACTTGATAACGACTGCCAATAACTTAACTAAGGCAATGCTTTACTTGATTAAAGCAAATCTATCACCAACTAATTGAATGTTAAGTTTTATAATACTAAGACCTAGTATTCACTAATTACCCTGCCCCATAGAGTGTGTAAAGTATAAAGTTGTTTCATTTAAAATTACACGAAGAACATTGACCCTTGTTAACAGCAGACCTTCAATAACTCTCATCAATTCGAATGCAATTATACATATTGTATTCAGATAAACTGATTAATAAGGGGAAATTTGCTAAACTCATTTCAATTAATACTATATCATGTAAAATCTGACTTTATTTCTTTTTGCGGTTCCAGTCGGAAAGCTGTTGTTTGGTATATTCGATATATTTTTCTCCTTTAAAATAGAACCAAAGTTGTCGATAATTTTCTGATGAATCTATTTGATATTTAAAATTCCGAAAGGGTTTCCAACGATGAATGGCATCATACAAACGCTCTTGCAATTCTTCGTCACCCACAATTTCAACAAATTCTTCCATAATCTTGAAACTTTCAGATGTAGACATCGGCTCAAAAACCACACACTTTTGAAGAACAAGGTCAATCTGATCAATTTCATCACCCCACAATTTCCGATCTGCATGAGGTTGATTAGCGAAATCGGGCAAAGCTTTAAATTCTTCTTTTTCGGGATTGTAAAAACACCTCATTCCCATCTCTAAGCTCTCACTTATTTCTTTAATATTTTCTTCTGACAAGGTAATCATAAAACTTCAAAAAATTGATTAGACAGTTATCATAAAAAGCCAGATGCTTGCTATTCAATAATCATATTTTTCTTCAACCACGCTAAGGCTCCTTCTGTGTCTTGCCAAATTTGTTGGGCAAAATAAACATAATAGTCAGCTTCGGTTTGGTCACCAACTCCATGCATATCGGGCAAATTCTCAATAGTTTTCTTAGCTAATAATTTTTTTGCAACAAATTTGTTTGCTTTCAGTGCTTTATGAAGTTTAGTTAGTGTATTTTTGCTCTCTCCTTCGCTTACAAAAGCAAATAAAGCCCGGTTAAACATTGCAAATGCCATAGTATCATCATCGTATTGTTTTGCATACTTTTTAAACTTATCAAACTCCCTTGTCTCAATTAAATATAACAAAAGTAAATCTCTTACCCCTTGATTGTCGTTGGGGTTAAGCTCTATTAATTCTTCCATAACAGCAATGCTTTCTTCCACCTCATCCATCAAATATAAACAGTCAGAATATTGCATCAGACAACGCATAAAAGGACGTGTTTCATGAATTCCCCAAAACATACCTTTGTTTACTTCAAGATACTTTCCGCCAAAACGTTTCCTCCCGATTTCAATCCCCTTTTCTAAAAGTGATATTGCTTTTTCTGCATATAATTCAATAGAAGACAAATATTCATACGCTTCAATGCAATCTTCGTCGAGGGCAAGGGCTTCTTTTGCTTTTGCGATACCTTGTTTATTGGGCAAATCATAGGCTTCAAAAACCAGGTCTTGCGCCTGCTCTTTTGCGGTTAAAGTTTCAGTTGGAAACGATGGAACTTCTTTTCCGACCATGCTTTCTAGAAATTTTTTCAAATCTGCTTCCGTTTCAATGTTTTGGCTTTCGAGAAGACGTTGAAAATCGGTTGATAATTTATTGTTGTTCATAATATATTACTTGTGTTTTTATAAGCTTAAATCGTAATTCGTTTATCCAATTTAATCCATTAAATGCCTTTAATTGTATCAGAAAAAATAATTTATTTTATTTAAAAACACCTAATTTGAATCTCAAATAAAAAATCCGCAAAACAGCCAATGATATTTGTCAATTTAAAACACATATTTCTCACTCATATTAATCAGGATGAAGAAGACCACAAAACTTTTAATGCTTGGTTTTCTGCTATTTACAAAATTAACCTTTTTCAAAAAAGGAATAAATTTCGAAATTAAAAGCCTTATTTTTCAAACAAGTGATTTCAATTCAAAATCTGTAGAATATCTTCAGAATATCTTCAGAATTGACATATAATTTTGCCACCAATAAAAAAAGAAGATAAACACGATATGATTGAACTACTCGGATTAAACCACAAAAGCGCACCCATTGAGGTTAGAGAGAAATTTGTATTTTGTGAAGAAGACATCAAGCGCTTCGTCCCAATGCTGAAAGAGAAAGGAATCCTAGGGGCTGTAATATTATCAACCTGCAACCGCACAGAAATTTACGTAGAGTTTGACAGAAGCAAACACAACTTTAGTTTCGACCTTTTCGAAGAAACTTTGTTGGACTATCGTAAAGTTGATAAAAATCTGCGCTCACATTTTTATCGCAAATCGCACGATGAAGTGGTTCGTCATCTTTTTCACGTAGTTTCGGGTTTAGATTCGATGGCATTAGGCGAATATCAAATTGTTGGACAAGTAAAAGATGCTTTTAATATCAGCGATAAACACAACTTATTGAGTCCCTTGCTGAATCGCTTATTTAACAAAGCATTCGAAGCTGGCAAAAAAGTCAGAACCGATACTTGTATTTCGAAAGGTGCCGTTTCGATTAGTTATGCAGCCGTTGATCTTGCCAGCAAAAAACTAAGTAATTTAGAAAGCCAAAAGGTATTGCTAATTGGTGCAGGTCAAACCAGTGAACTCACGCTTCAAAACCTCATCACAAAAGGATGCGATAAGTTCACTATTGTGAATCGTACTTATGAAAACGCAGTTGAAATTGCTGCGAAATATAAAGCCAAAGCGGTAGATATTTGTATGTTGGAAGATTTAATGCTGGTAAATAATATTGTCATTTCATCCACTGCTTCTAAAAAAGCATTAATCACAAAAGAAATGGTTGAAAAAGCCATGAAATTGAGAAATAACGAACCTTTATTTTTTGTAGATTTATCAGTTCCGCGCAATATTGCTCATGATGTGGCAGAAATAGAAAATGTATTTGTTTATGATGTCGACGATTTAAGCAATATGGTTGACGATACATTAGAAATGCGACGCGGCGAAATTTGTGCTGCAGAAGCCATCATCGAAGAATTGGTAATTGATTTTGGAAATTGGGTACACTCACGTAATTTAATCCCTACCATACAAACAATTCAGAATTATTTTCAGGATATTCATAAAACAGAGATTGAAAATCTGATGAGTCTGAATTTGGTTGATTACTCAAAGGCTTCAAGATATGGTGAACAAATCACCTGTAAATTGATTCATAAGATGATTACCAATGTAAAATCCTTTACCGACAATGGAAGGAAAATGGAAAACATCCATTTGGTAAATCAATTATTTAATCAAAATTAATAATGCAAACCATACGAATTGGTACAAGAGGGAGCAAATTAGCGTTATATCAGGCGTACCGTGTAAAAGAAGAGCTCGAAAACCATTACCCTGATTTGCTTTTCGAAATAGAAATCATCAAAACCAAAGGCGATAAAATTCTCGATGTTCCCCTTTCAAAAATTGGGGACAAAGGTTTATTCACCAAAGAGCTTGAAATTGCTATGTTTAACAATGAAATCGACATGGCAGTTCATAGTTTAAAAGATTTGCCTACTACTTTTCCTGAAGGAGCCGCTCTTGGAGCGGTTTTAAAACGTGGAGATGTTCGTGATGCTTTGGTAAGTCTTAATGGCAGAAAGATTAGTGAGCTAACAGCAAACGATGTTATTGCTACTTCAAGTTTAAGAAGAAAAGCCCAATTACTTCGCATCAATAAAGATTTTAAAATCGTTGAAATCCGCGGCAATGTAAATACTCGCATACGTAAAATGCAAGAAGGTCATTGTAACGTAATGGTTATGGCCGCCGCAGGATTACAACGATTAGAAATGGGGGAATACATTTCTGAACTTATCGGTACAGAGAAAATGATACCTGCTTGCAGTCAAGGAGCAATTGCAATTGAAATCAGAGAAAACGATACTTTCATTCAGGATTTGCTGTCAAAGATAAATGATGGTGAAACTTTAATAACCACCTCAGCAGAACGCGCATTCTTAAAAACATTAGAAGGCGGATGTCAGATACCTGTTGGAAGTCATAGCCATATTGAAGGAGATACATTTTATATCACTGGTTTTATTTCAAGTATTGATGGATCTGCTTTCCTGAAAGATTCCGCTTCATCACCAGTTGATAAAGCTGTTGAAATATCTATTGAACTCGCCAAAAAACTTTACAATAGTGGTGGGAAAGAAATCCTTGAAGCAATCAGAAATATAAACCTAACTGAAATACAAGGGAATTTACCCTTACAAAACAAAATCATAGTCTCCACACGTGCTATTGATTCTAACGAGGCTTTGCCAGATTTACTTCGTGCTCAAGGAGCAACATTGCATTCGCTTCCAATGATAGATGTGGTTTCAACACAACTCAATCAAAAAGAAATTGATATACTTAAAGACATAAAGACATTTGACTGGATATTCTTTACGAGTAAAAAAGGAGTATTGCATTTCTTCAAACATCTGATTGATGTAAATGGAAGCACTGATTTACCAAAGTCAATTAAATTTGCTGTGATAGGAGCGAAAACTGCCGCTGAGTTGGAATATTATGGATATGCTCCTTCATTTATGAGTCAACATAATACTTCAAAAGAAATGCTCGACAGTTTTTATGAAGAGTATCATCCTCAATACCTGCGAATATTACTTCCTGTTGGAAATCTTGCTGATGATACT
>CAIXTV010000296.1 GCA_903922465.1 uncultured bacterium | reverse complement strand
GCTTTTAGCGGTTGGCTTTTAGCGTTGAGATGTGAGCGCTTAGCTTTTAGCGGTTGGCTTTTAGCGTTGAGATGTGAGCGCTTAGCTTTTAGCGGTTGGCTTTTAGCGTTGAGATGTGAGCGCTTAGTTTTTAGCGGTTGGCTTTTAGCGTTGAGTTGTGAGCGCTTAGCTTTTAGCGGTTGGCTTTTAGCGTTGAGATGTGAGCACTTAGCTTTTAGCGGTTGGCTTTTAGCGTTGAGTTGTAGGGGGAATTTATATGGTGAGGTTGAATTTTATTAGGGCGAGTTTTCATATAATAAAAGCTTTTTTCATTTTTTGAGAAACAAAGCTAAAAGCTGATTTTCGGATTAAGAAATCGTTTTGCAAACTTAAAAACATAGAGTTTTCATTAAACATCTATTCTATAGGCAATTGAGAAAAACAGTTTTGTTTCATCAACTCATTTACACTACAAAATTCATCAAATCGACTTTTCCCTAATCCTAGCATTTCATATGGGCTAAACTGCCCTGAAATGTTTTTCATCTAAAAAACAAGGATTTCTTGAATTTTTTTTTCATTAAAATACATTTCACAAAACACTGTATTTCTGTTCATTAAACTTTCACATTTAAGGGAAATTGCCATTTTCTCGGAAATTAACAAAATATATTTTTCCATTTATGTCATTGGTGTTTGAATTTTGTATATTTGCGATGACTTTTAGAAGTGTTATTTTTTACGTATTTAAATTTATTTCACTTACATATTCATGTTTTTTTGTAGTGTGTTTAGGTGATGTTTTTAAAACCGTAAAACTGATGGGCATCAGAGGGTCGAAACTTAATTAAGAAACTAAAGAAAATTAAAAATGGCGCAAGTCATAACTATAAGAAGGAAGGCGGTTAAAAGTCAGCTAATTTTTAGTTGTACAGATTTTCGTACGGCTAAGAATTTGCCTTTTACTTGTCTGAGAAGTCGCCATTCTGAATCAGGAATGGGCATTTCTTCTGGAACAACTCGCCATTCTGAATCAGGAATGCCCATTTCTTCTGGAACAACTCGCCATTCTGAATCAGGAATGCCCACTTCTTCTGGAACAACTCGCCATTCTGAGTCAGGAATGCCCACTTCTTCTGGAACAACTCGCCATTCTGAATTTAGGAATGCCCACTTCTTCTGGAACAACTCGCCATTCTGGGATTTGGAATGCCCACTTCTTCTGGAACAACTCGCCATTCTGAATTTAGGAATGGCGAGTTGTTCCTCGACATTTCGCATATTTTCCTCCATAAAATCGAAATAAAACACCTAAAATCAATAAAAAAAACTGTATAAAACAATAAATACCAGCCCTTAGCGCAATTCCCTGGGTGCTTCGAGCTGATATAAATCAAATAGTAGTTCAGGGAAAAGCAAATACCTTATATATTTTATGTCAGAAACCGTTAAAAACCCAACCAGCACTGAGAGTGTCAGAGTTACTATCAATGCTAATTACAACAAGCAACTGATTACCCCTGTTGTCGATCAATTCCTTTCCACATCCACTAATGCTGACCTCACACAGTATTTCACGGATTATCCTGTATGCATTGCAGCATTTGAATCAGCCGAAAGCACAAAAATTAATGCCGTATCTGAAGCAGATGTTGCAGCCGATTTACTCGAACTTGACAATACTTGCGGTCTTGAGAATATTAACCTCCTAATTAAAAGGGGGATATTACCTGCGTCGGTTCGTCCTCTATTTTTAATGACTGTTAATTCTAATGCTCTTCCTCCAATGACCACTAGAGCGGATCTTGTGAACGTATCTAATCACATTACCACTGGTACTGCTGAATTAATTTCTAAAGGCTTAACTCCTTCAGAGGATTTTCCTGCTGCAACTAATGCATTAATAAGACAAGATTATATTGCAAAGGCCAATGCTGCTAATTTGGCAACAGAAGCTTATAATGCCGCATTGCTTACTTTGGCAGAAATGAGAAATATCTGCCGCGAACTATGCATTACTGTTCGTCAAGAGCTTGATTTTCATTATATAAAATTGAGTGAATCAGCAAAACGCGACATGTTGCGCCTATGGGGAATAGTGTATGCACCTAAAAAAGACACTACTGAAATCGACATATTATCAAAATTTGCCGATGGAAGTGGTGTTGCTGCCGGAGCCTTGTTCCGCGTGGGGCTTAAAGAAACAAAGGCTACTAAAAAAGTTCCTACTCCAGCAGTTAAAGGAGCTTCTAAAATTTCAGACGCTCATGGGAGTGCAATCATTGAAACCACCCAAAGTGGCGATGTGTTTATTATTGGCACATTGGCAAATTACAAAGATATTGCAGTTCCAATTACTATTATTCGGGGTGAAGATATTTCAAGAACAGTTTTCTTCGAAAAACTTCCTCCCGAAGCCTAAACAAAAATGCACGCCTTCATATCTTAAGTGGGGGTCTGATATGTTGGTGTGCCATTTTTGATACGATAATTTCAGCCTTTTGTTATTAATTTGAATAAGAAATGCTGAAAAATGAGCCTTTTAAACACTAACCTTATTCCCAAACCCGATGAAATAAGATTTCGGAAAGCTGTTTTGGGAATAAGGTTTTTCTTTGGGGATGTAATTATTGAAGAAACACTTATAAAACCAACACCCAAGATTTCAATTTAACGTT
Organism: uncultured bacterium; assembly: GCA_903922465.1. Lineage (GTDB taxonomy): Bacteria > Bacteroidota > Bacteroidia > Bacteroidales > CAIXTV01 > CAIXTV01. The sequence continues at coordinate 14,775 of CAIXTV010000296.1, read as the reverse complement.
AAAACTAACTTTTTTCGACCCTAAATGATGTTTTTATACATGAAAACATCATTTTTAGTCGCCATAACAAGCTTTTCTAAACTCCTTACATTCACACTTTCAGCACTCAAGACCAAGTCATCCTAATTCAAAACATCACTGTTAACCCTAATGACTAAAGCACATTTGAATTCCATTAACATAATTATATAAATTTATTTTTGTAAAAACAAATAGGGTGTTATTTTATTTGTATTTTTGAGGTTGTAAAGCAAAGCACATTCTACTCTCACTCGCACCGCTCTAAATTGTAAGATTTAGCTTTAAGCATCCGCTTAAAGAAAACTACCGCCACTCCCCTTCCCGCCTTGGCTTTCAATGTTTTTTATTGTATGCAAATTCTATCGCTAAACCTGAGTAATTAAAGCCATAACATCAAAAATATGAAAACAACAACTCCCTCATTCGCAAAGTTTTTTCTAGCAGGGCTGATGATACTCGCCCTCAACCTCCCTTCGCAGTCACAAATAACTGTCACCATAGGCACAGGCGCTTCCTCCACAGCCTGGGTACCGGTTAATGGGAGTTTTAGCTATAATTATGCACAGATGATTTACCCTGCTTCGGGCATAACTGCCGGAGGTGGCACCACCAATATGCTGATTACCAAAATAAGCTTCTATCTGAACACCTATCCCTCCACTCCTGGCAACGTCAATATGTGGAATGTATATATGGGCAATACTTCCACCTCCACTTTTGCTTCAGGCTCAAGCTGGATTCCTATTGGGAGCATGACGCAGGTATTTTCGGGCAGCTTCACCTATCCCAATGCCGGAAGTTGGATAGAAATTGTGCTGACAACGCCTTTTGCCTGGAACGGAAACAACCTGGTGGTGGCCGTAAACGAAATTGGTGCCGGCAACAGCGCCGGAACTCCCCCTGCTTTTGCCTATAGCAGCAATACAAGCTCCTGTTTATATTCGTCGAAAACCACCTTGATAGACCCGGCTGCCCCTGCCTCAGGAACAGTGACGGGAAATCGCCCCAATATTCAGTTGGAAATGATTTCTAACTGCTCTCCTATCACTGTTTATCCTTGGACGGAGAATTTCGACACCATGTCGACTGTAGGTCTAAACCTAATCCCCAACTGCTGGCTCAACATCAGCGGAACCAAGGCCTGGGCTTCGGCCAATGCGGCTTCAAGCCCCGACAATATGCCCTATTCCTCACCCAATTATATGAGTATAGAATACGGAAACACCCTCCCCAGCCAACTTTGGACGCCTGCTTTCCACCTAACAGCAGGTTATTCCTACAACTTCTCCTTTCATTATAATACCAATGGCACTTCGGCCGCCTATGTCGGTTTTTCGGGAAGCCTGCTGGCCAACACCAGTCAGTCGGACACGGGTGCCACCCTGCTGAGCAACTTCATCAGCCCAAATCAGGGCACTGCGGCTTATACACTTCACAACATTATTTTCACACCCACCACCACGGCTAATTATCATTTTGGCTTGAAGGTCTCATCGAGTGCCAGTCCCAAATATTTGGGGGTCGACGATTTCAGGATAAAGGATACTACCTTCCAACCCAGCATCACCAGCTTGGGTTCGAGCAGCGGATGCGAAGGAACTTCCCTTACAATTAACGGAAGTTTTTTGGCTGGCGCCACAGCGGTCGCCATTGGGGGCAGCCCCGCCATAGTCACTGCAACAACAGCCACAAGCCTCACCGTAACGGTGGGCAGCGGCACCACAGGCACGGTTTCGGTGACCACCCCGGGAGGTACTGCCGTGAGCAGTGCAAGTTTCACCGTATTTCCCTCTCCTGCCACCCCGGGAGTCATCACCAGCAACAGCCCACAATGCACTGGCACAGGAATAACTTTCACAAAAGGCAGCTGTTTGTCGGGAACTTGCTATTGGCAAACCTCAGCCACGGGAACATCCACCACCAATTCGGCCGCGACTTACCAAACAGCAGGCACAGTAGGGACTTATCAGGTATGGGTGAGGGCCTTTAACGGCAGTTGCTGGAGTTCGGCCGTCGCTGCCAGCGGACTCGTCAACACCAAACCCACTGCTCCTATAGTAGGAACCATCACCCAACCCACTTGCACCCTTGCCACGGGAAGTGTTGTCCTATGGACTCTCCCCACCAATGGCACTTGGACCGTAAGCAGAAATCCGGGAGGGGTAACCACCACCGGCACGGCAGCTAATACCACCATCAGCGGAATACCCACTGGGACTTTCACTTTTACGGTTACCGATACCCTGGGATGCACCTCTAATTCATCAGCCAATGTGGTCATCAACGCCCAACCGGCAACACCCCCCACCCCTACCATAACCCTCGTGGGCAATTCTTTGTATTCGAGTGCGACATTTGGTAATCAATGGTACAATCAAAGTGGTTCTATATTAGGAGCCACCAGTCAGAGCCTAGTTGTGACGGCAAATGGAGATTATTTTGTTATCGTAAAACTCAATGGATGCAGTTCCGACAGCTCAAATGTTATACATATTATCAATGCAGGCATAAATTCAGCCGAAAATGTTGCATCCCTGCAAATTTACCCCAATCCCACAAGCAATGAATTTGCGATGGAATTGGGAGAAAATCTTCATTTTGCTTCTTACGAAATTTTCAATTTGATGGGAGAAAAGATTGCCGAAGGAAGCATTCAAACCAAAACCATTGTTCAAACGCGAGCCTGGGCTAAGGGTATCTATGTGATAAAACCCACCAAAGGAAGCGAATTTAATATCCTTAAAATAGTAAAAGAATAGTCAAACTGAGCCAAATCAAACCAAAATAGCCATTAAATAATCCTTACCATGAAAAAACATCTTAGCTTTTTTATCATCTTCGTATTGATATTTATTATTCATTTTAATTCTAAAGCACAAATAACCGTAACTTTAGGAACAGGAACAACTTCCACCACCTTTTCTCCCATTAATTCCATTAGCAGTTATAGTTATGCCCAAATGATTTACCTTGGAACCGACATAAGTAGCGGAGGAGGAACAAGTGGAATGCAAATTAGCAAGCTACGTTTCTATTTGAAAACAGCTCCGGCCACTCCTCTCAACTGTAATAACTGGACTATTTACATAGGCAACATAAGTGCAAGCACCGTCAAATTTTTATCAACAACAAGTTGGATTCCTGTAGGCAGTATGACTCAGGTGTATTCAGGCACTTTTACATATCCCACTGCAAACAACTGGATTGAATTTACATTAACCACACCCTTTGTGTGGAATGGCGGAAACTTAGTTATTGCAGTGGATGAGAACGCAGCAGGGAATAGTGCCGGTGGCAATGCGGCCTTTAACAGCACAGCAGTAACCAGCGCCAATACGGTTTGCTATAAATCTAACTCAACTGATATCGACCCTGCTGCTCCGCCTTCGGGAACCCTCACAGGCACACGTCCCAATTGCCAATTAGTGATGGGTGCTAGTTGCACAGCGCCTACATCTGTTAACCTAACGGGATTTACAACTCCCATCTGTGGTGGCTCCAATCCGGGAACCTTTACGGCTAGTCCTGTGGGTGGCAGTCCTACAAATTATTCTTATTTATGGTATAAAAATGGAGTCTCAACCGGAGTCTCAACACAAACTTATGCCCCCGGAGCCCTTGCTTCCAATTCCGATTTCTATTGTTTGGTATCAACAGGCACCAATTGCACCACCTATAGTGGGACCACCACCATCAATGTCACTATAGTTTTGCCCCCAACAGGGAGTTCGCCTCAGGCATATTGCTATTCGGCAACCATTGCAGATATTATTGTAAACGGAACAGACGTAAAATGGTACGATGCCGCCACAGCAGGCAATCTATTGACTTCTTCCACGGCTTTGGTGAATGGTCATACCTATTATGCAAGCGAAACCATTGGTGGATGCGAGAGTCAAAGTCGATTAGCCGTCGTGGTTGCTGTGACCAACCCCACTGCTCCAACCGGAAATGCTGCACAAACTTTTTGTGGAGGGGCAACAGTGATAAGTTTAACGGCTTCGGGCAGTAATGTCAATTGGTATGATGCCCCAACAGGCGGAATGATGCTATTTCCCTTTACTCCTTTAATAGATGGGAGCACCTATTATGCTGGGCAGAACATTGCTGGCTGCGAAAGTCAGAGCCGACTTGCCGTTAGCGTTTCGCTTACAATAATTCCTCCCCCAACAGGCAACAGCATGCAGGTGTTTCTGAATGCAGCCACTGTTGCAGATTTAACCATCACCGGAACTGATATTAAATGGTATAGCGATTCCGTTGGAGGCAACCTTCTTTCTCTCACCGACACCTTAATCGACGGACATATTTACTATGCCAGTCAAACATTAAGCGGTTGCGAAAGTCAGGTAAGATTTGGCGTTTCAGCTATTATCATCTTGATTAAAACCATACATCTTCATTTGTATTTAGAAGGCTTATACAATCCGGCTATGGGCAATATGCTTCCCGTTATGGATGGAAACACCAACCTACCACAGTGGGGTTATGGCATAGCCGATAGAATTCAGGTAGATCTATTCGATGAGAATGCACCTTATGCCCCAATCGGAGTGAGTATCAGCGGAATTGATTTAGATACTAGTGGAAGGGCTTCCTTCCAAGTTTCACCTACTTGGAGTGGAAACTATTTCATCAGAGTAAGAAATCGTAATCATTTAGAAACATGGTCATCCATTGCTGTTCCTTTCAATACCACCAATGTTTATTACGATTTCACAACATCTTTGTTTCAGGCTTATGGAAGTAATCCTCAAGTGCTCGTCAAGGACGCCCCTCTTGAGTATGCATTCTACCTTGGCGATTTAGATCAGGGCGGATGGATAGATGCTGTTGACTTCAACCTCTTCGAACCCGACCTGACTTCAGGCTCTACCGGCTTTAGCAATTCCGATTTCGATGGTGGGGGCTGGGTCGATGCCGTCGACTTCAACCTATTCGAGCCACGCCTCACGCTTGGCAACTCAACTGAATATCCGGGCAAAAAGTAGGCTGGTAGATATCGTAAGAAAGAGAGAATTTTTACGGCTAAGTGAATATTAAATTCAGGAAATTTAAAAATGACGAAAACTCATCCTAGAACCATGACCGACAAATTAAACCAAAAAGCCAAACACAAATTGCATGTCGGCTATTCTAAACAGTAAATTTGCTCTTATCCCCCATCATTACATTTTTTTGAACCTTCAAAAAGCATCTATCCCAATTTGCTTCTCGAAAATTACTACAACAACAATACATCATCAAGTCGAATCATATAAAATTATTTTCATTTCGCTAATACGATAAGTAAACAAAATAAAACGCTGTAAACCCTGCCAAAAGCTCAAATCACTAGCCGCTGAAGAAAAATAAAAAGCGACATATCAACTGTTTTAAATTAATCATCAAAAAAATAAATACAAATAAGGCTCACATATAAAAATAATATGTAATTTTATCATCCATTAAAAACATAAAGTTATGGCAACATCAAAAGAAGAAATAGGAATAAGTACTACAGACATGGGGGGCATTTATTTTTTGCCAAAAAGTTCTCCCTTCCTCGAATTTGATTATATGGCAACGAATTTCGATTTTTCATTAGAACTCAAGAAGAAGAAACTAAAAGCAATATTTTACTTCGAAATCTTCTTTCCTAATTATGCGGATTTCATGATGTTTATTGAAGTTGACTTAGGACCTAATCATTTATTTTACTTAGATGAAATCTTTCTAGATAATATGATAACGGATATTTATAGCACCGCATTCAATGGCTTTAAAATGATGTGCAAATCAGAAGGCATTAAACTACCAAAAGTTGGTATAGACACAGATTTCCCAGAAGGAGTGGTAAAAAACATTATCGAACGTGCACCTAAGATGATTAAATTTCTGGAAGAAAACGTAATGATAAACGATGAAAGTGCTTTCACGATAAGTGCGGCCAATTCAAGAGATATGGTGCTGCAAATAACAATGCTATTACTGGATTTGGTTTTGCTAAACAGTCCTTTTTACGATAGAATCTATAATCGCGATTTATTAGAAGAAAAAACAGGTATTCCATTCTCTGATTATCTTAAAATAAGGGGAATGTGTACTAAAGAAACCACGAAAAAAATGAGCTTTAGCGTCCTTCAGGCAATGCGATTGATTCAATTGTTTGACTGCGCCGCTCAATTTGTGCTACACCCCGTATATGAGAGAGTGTCGGAGGTGATAGAAGCAGCAGGCCTGTCTCCTGAAAACATGAAAACCTACCTTGCCGAGATCGACCGTTTCAATAGTGAAATAGAATCAATGATAGAAGGCTACACAGCCGCCAAACCCTACCCACTTAAATTAAAAGATTGGGCTTCGGAAATCAGATAAGTCCTAAACTCAGCCTTACATTAAGAAAAGCCCTTGCTTTTTTATCTATTCTTGCTTTTAATTCCTTACTACTGAAGTGCTTTAAAGTAATATCCGGCCCTTTTTTAAGCCAATGTTGCAATACTTATTAGCATTAGCGACTAAACTTTATTACATACTCACTTATTATTGCTGTTATTAACTCATATAATAACACTGAACATCAGTCTATTAAAAAGGATGTAAAATGTTCAAAATTATTTAACCTTTCAGGCAACTTTCTGGCGCTTATTATTGTCTTGTATGTAATTAAGACATAAAAACCATAAACCCATCTTATGAAAACTTTGCTTTCGAAAATTATCGCAATAGCATTATGTTGCGTTTTTATTAATTTGTTTAGTCAGGCTCAGAAATTGGCCACAAATACTCCCAATACTGTTAAGTCAGCCAAAGAGTATATGCTGGGACAAGCGAGAGAATTAGTAGTTTCGGAGGGAACTTTTTACATTGGAAGCGCAAAAACAGGGGATGTTGGCAATAATTACGCAATAACGACCTTTCAGGCCAAAAATGACTTCATTGAAATTTATTTCACCGACTATAGTATTCCAGAAGGAGCTGAAATCAGAATATTTCATGGTACAACCAAACAGGACAGGCTTTTTGGAGCCTTCCGAAGTGGAGATAAAATACCAAATGTAACAGGGCATGATATCACAATAGAGTATTTTCCATCACAACATTTTATTTCGGATTGGAAAGGCTTTAAAGGTATAATACGTACCGCTACTTTATCAAATTCTCAGGCTAAATCCTTAATGCCCGAAAGCGATTGTCCTGGGGCTATTCCACTTTGCTTAAACTCAACAGTGATTGCCTTGGGAGGACTCTATACCGACTGCGGAGCAATTAGCGATGATGCCGGAAGTTGCTATGCAGGCACAGGAAGTGGCGGTTCTGTTTGGTATTCATTTAGTCCTCAAACAAACGGTCCCCTCGATTTCACCTTAACACCAGTAGGGTCTACCGACTATGACTTTGTTGTTTGGGATATTACCAACGGTTGTGGAAGCGGACAAAGAGTGCAGTTAAGTTGCAACTTTTCAGTTTACACAGGAACCACTGGCCTTAGTTCCGTTAATTGCAACGAAGCCTATGGTGGCGGAGGAAATTGCACTACTAATGATTGTTCAACCGACAGTAAACAATCAGATTGCAATAGATTTAACAGAAGGCTCAACGTTTTGACTACGCATCAATATGCGGTTTGTATAAATTTTTACGGGGGTTCGAATGATGGTTTCGTACTTGCCTTTAAAAACGAAGCTACTTCGGTAAACATCACAGATGTTACCCCTCCTTTCATAACAAACTCCTATGCTAATGCATGTGGTGGAGCAACTTCATTGCAAATTCATTTTAATGAATGGTGTCAATGTTCTACTGTGCAAAATACTGACTTCACTTTAGCAGGATATACTTTCACCGTGACCAATTTAAATTGTGTGAATGGAGTAACTGAAACAGTTGACTTGGCAGTTTCTCCTCCTATGCCCTTAGGAACTTATTCGATTCATGTTCAGGATATTTTGGATATGTGTGGGAATAATATGAATAGCAATTATAATGTTGTTTTGGGTTCAGTTCCCATTGCTAATGCAGGCCCCGATAAAGTTACCTGCAAATCTCCTGGTTTCTTAGGTATTGGCTGGACGTATTCTCCAGCATCTCAAACTCTCACAGCAACAGGAGGTTCAACTTACCAATGGAGCGATGGCCAGCTTGGAGGAAGCGTTAGTGTTTCACCAACAGCTACCACAACCTATGTTGTAACGGTTACCAATGGCGCTTGTATCGCAACTGACACCTGCGTAGTGTTCGTCGAACCAGTTCCAACTCCAAATTTGGGTCCCGATTTCATCTTGTGTTCAGGTTTTCCTATGACATTAAATGCTTCAGGAGGCGGAACTTATCAATGGCAGGTTCAAACTGGGACTAATCTCTTCGGTCAACCAACCTTCACAACAATAGCTGGAGCTAATGGAAGTAGCTATACCACCACTCCAGTTCAATATGGCACCACAGGAATGACTTATTATCAGGTAATTGTCACAAGCCCGAATGGCTGCAGTGGTACCGATCAAATAAAAATCACTTTTGGGGCAGGAGTTTTCAGTGCTATAGCATCTCCTCCTGTTATTTGTTCAGGATCAAGTTCCACTTTATCATTGCCATCTTCAATGACTTCCTATAACTGGACAGGCGGCCCAACTAACATCCCCTGGGTAGTTTCACCAACGACAACAACCACCTATACCGTAACAAGCACCACCGCAGGTTGCACTGGCACCGCGTCAATTACCGTTATGGTTAACAGCTTGCCTATAGTTGTAGCAACTGCATCAAATTCAGTGCCTTGTCCGGGAGATATTGTAACTTTAAATTCAGTTCCCTCGCCAATTACTTCTACTGTTAGCGAAAACTTTGAAGCAAGCACCCAAACTTTAACCCTAATTAACGGGACCAATAATCAATGGTATCATGGAACAGCTACTCTTTGTAGTGGAACTAAATCATTATATATAGGAACTGCTGCTGCTAATAATAATTATGTGAATTTCAATGTACTATCAGGCATTGCTGCGGTTAATTTTGCTTATATGGATGTTGCTGTTACAGGATATTGCAATGCAGATCTTACTTTTAACTGGAAATGTTTAGGGAAAGCTACTGATTATTTAAGTGTATGGGCAATTCCTATCACAACCTTACCTGTTGCAGGCACATCTTTAGTTGCCGGAGGTGTAAACTCAATGATTGGTGGGCCATATTGGAATAATGCTGCGGCTTGCAATCCAGCAAGTATAAGTTTGCTTCCCTTTATTGGGACAACCGTTCGAATAGTATTTCAATGGCAGAATACTGCAGGGAATTTGTTTGGAGGCAATTCTGCAGCAAGTCCAGCTGCATCAATTGATGATATCATAATAAACCAAAATACTAATTATACATACTCATGGACGTCAGTTCCAACAGGGTTTACTTCGAATGTGCAGTCTCCTAATGTAACACCAACAGCAAATACAGTTTATAATTTGACAACAAGCCGCTGCGATGGTTGTACGAGCTCCGACACTACTTCTGTTACTATGTGTGCAAACGTTCCTTTTGCTGATTTCTCAGTAAGTGATACCACTTTCTGTGTTGGCACATGCGTAGATTTCAATGATCTTTCAATAAATGCTACTTCCTGGAACTGGACATTTGCTGGGGCAGCCACCCCAAGCTCTAACTTGCAGAATCCAACAGGGATATGTTATAATACTGCAGGAAATTTCACAGTAACACAAATTGCTAGCAGCAGTTATGGTGCTGATACAGCCATTAAAATTATGTTCATTCATGTAATTGCTCCTCCAACGATAACAATAAATCCAAGTTCGGCAAGCATTTGCACTGGCTCATCCACTACCTTGACCGCCTCAGGCGCAAACCTCTATATCTGGACTCCTTCAAATGGACTCAACACCACATTAGGAAGCACAGTTGTTGCTAGCCCTACTACTTCTACAACATACACCGTTATTGGAACAACTTCAGGCTGTATTGATTCCAATACAGTAATAGTAACGGTAAATAACAATCTCACACTAAGTGTTAGCGCTTCTCCCAACCCAATTTGCGCAGGTGAGACTAGTACCATCGTTGCAACAAGTAATGTTCCCTCAACAACTTATTTCTGGAATACCAGTCAAAGCAGCAGTTCACTTAATGTAAGTCCTCAAAGTACGACTAATTATTATGTAACAGGGACTGCCAACAACTGTCAGGATTCAGCTTCTATAACCATAGATGTAATTCCAAATCAAACCGTAAACTTAGGCCAAGATAATTATTTATGTGATGGAGAATCTATCAATATTGGAGCCATAAACCTGATTGGTTCATATCTATGGAATACCGGCAGCACTATGAGCTCAATTACAGTAACAGAACCTGGAATTTATTGGCTAAGCGTAGGAAATAATGGCTGCATGGCTTCTGATACGATAGTTTTTTTACCTTGTACTGAGATTTGGGTCCCCAATGCTTTCACGCCAAATGGAGATATTAAGAATGATTACTTCAAACCTATAGTTAAAGGCATTGAAGTTCTTACCATGTATGTTTTTGATCGTTGGGGAGAGCTTATTTTCGAATCCACTGATTTTAAAACTGGATGGGATGGAAATTATCAAGGGAAAGAAGCTCCTCAGGGTGTGTATTATTGGGTGATGAAATACGAAGAAAACAGAACTCAAAATACCATTATAAAGAAAGAAATCAGCGGAAGTATTACTCTTTACAGATAATATCTTTCATACTATCAAACATTTTATTTAGCTTTATTATTAAAGTGGATTATTATTTACTCCACTTCTGTCAAAGCTATGCAAAACAACATTTTTTTTTGAAATTCAAATAAGTACACATCAATAAAATAGAATAATTTCAATTAATTTCCTAAACCTAAAAACTAAATCCTTATTTATGAAATCTAATCTAAAAACGTCATTACTTAATCTCATTTTCTTTTTATTCATTTCAATCACAGCATTTGGACAAACTTATGTGACTATTTCCACAAGTGGTACTTGGACTGTACCTGCAGGAGTTACCTCAATTACGGTTCGCACTTGGGGTGGTGGTGGTGGCGGAGGTGGCGCAGCATCTGGAAGTTCTGCTGGTGCTGGCGGTGGCGGTGGCGGTGGTGGAGCTTATTCAATTCAAACTTTTACAGTTTCTCCAAGTCAAACATACAATATAACTATTGGTAATGGTGGTTCAGCTGGGAATACATCCGGAACAAGTGGAACTGCCGGTGGTCTAACTACTTTTACAGGACCAGCAGGAACTTGCAGTGCAGCCGGTGGCGCATTAGGTGTTGGTGGTACTGGAGAAGGGTCTTTTGGTGGAGGAGGATTAGGTGGTTCAACAGGGACCGGATTTTTATATAAAGGAGGTAATGGTGCAACCAGTATAATAGGAGGCTCAAGGAATGGAGCCGGTGGTGGTGGAGGCGGTGCAGGCAATGGTGGTGCTGGCAGTAATGGAACTTCAGCTGCAAATGTACAGGGAATTGGTGGTGCAGGAGGAATAGGAGGCGTCCCTCCTTACCCAGGAGGTGCCGGGGGTAATGCTGGATCAAATTCAGGAACAGGTGGCCCAGGTGTGGCTGGGAATATTCCTGGCGGCGGCGGCGGTGGATCAGCAAGTTTTACTTCTGGCATTGCTGGGGCTGCTGGAGCTAGAGGGCAGGTTGTTATATCTTATATTCCATGTATATCACCAAGCATAACAGCACAACCTAATAGTTCCAATATCTGTGATGGTGGAACAGCATCAATGAATATAGGCGCAAACGGAGATCTTCCTCTTAATTATCAATGGCAATTAATGGGAAGCAATTGCTCTTCGCCTAGTAGTGTAGGGACTAATGCAACAAACTTTTCAACTGGTGCATTAACTCCTGGAACCTATTATTATAGTTGCTCTGTTACAAATGTATGTGGCAGTTTAACCAGTAATTGTGCTACCATAATTGTTTCTCCTTTTGTTCCGGCTACTCCAGGGACTATCAGCGGTCTTTCAACAATATGTTCTGGTTTAATTGGGCAAGTATACAGTGTAAGCCCAGTAGCCGAAGCTTTAAGTTATAACTGGACTGTTCCAACAGGGTGGATTATAACGAATGGCGCAAATACCAACTCAATTACAGTAACAACAGGAACACAAAGCGGGGACATTAGTGTTACGGCAAGCAATGGCTGTGGAACCAGTAGTTCTAATACTATGGCAGTAAACACTTTGACATCGCCTGCAACATCAGCTTCAAGCAATGGCCCTGTTTGTTTGGGAACTGCTTTAAATCTAAATGGTGGGCCTGCAGGAATGGATACATATACTTGGACAGGACCGAATTTCACAGACAATACCCAAAGTCTACAAGTGTCAACCAATGCTACTGCACTTATGGCAGGCAACTACACATTAAATGTTATTAGTCCTAATGGATGCGTAGGAACTGCAAGTACTTCTGTAAATATTATTACAGTTCCTATTCAACCTACTGGATTTGCAGGCACAGCAAATCCTCAAATTGGTTCATCTCAAACATACTCAGTTACCAATGTTGCTGGAGTTATTTACAATTGGAGTTTCCCTGCTGGCTGGGTTCAAACAGCCGGAGGAACAAGTAATTCTGTGACAGTTACGGTTGGCATGAATAATGGGAATATTATTGTAACTCCTTCAAATACATGTGGAAATGGCTCTGTAATAAGCACAGCTGTTACTGTAAATCTTGTAACGAGTTATTCGTCAACAAGTACATGGACTTGCCCTGCCGGCGTTTATTCAGTTATAGCTGAATGTTGGGGAGGCGGTGGTGCAGGTGGTGCTGCTACAGGCAATCCAGCTGGTGGTGGTGGAGGTGCAGGGGGTGCTTATACTAAAAACACTTCTATACCTGTTACTCCTGGGACCCAATATACAGTTAATGTTGGAGGTGGTGGCACCATCGTTACCGGCGGTGCAGGTAACACAGGCGGGTCTTCTTGGTTTATCAATAATACTACTATTTTGGCTATTGGAGGTGGTGGTGGTGCTGCGGCAACAGTTAGCGCCACGAGTGCTGCTGGTGCAATTGCTGCGACAAGTGGTAACATTGGCGGCACAACAAACTTTTATGGTGGAGCTGGGGGGACAGGAGCAAGTGGAACTACCGCCGGAGGTGGAGGAAGTAGTGCAGGAACTGCTTCAAATGGAAACAATGGTATTGCAACCACAGGTGGCACCGCAGTTGCTGGTGGAGGAGCTGGCGCAAATGCTCCAACTGGTGGCGCCGTTGGTGTAGCAGGATCCATTCCTGGCGGTGGTGGCAGTGGAGGACGCGCAAGTAGTTCTACAGACAGGCAAGGTGGCGCTGGAGCTGCAGGAAAGGTTATTATCACAGCAAACACTATTACTTCAGTTCTAACTGCTAATCCATTAAGCAGTTTTGGCCCCGTTTGCATTAACACATCAGCAGGTCCAAATTCATTTACAATCAATGGCACTGGATTAACCAGTACAAATATCACTGTTGGTGCATTAAACGGCTATAGTTATTCGACTACTTTTGGGGGACCTTTCACAAGTTCTCTCTCTTTAGCACAGCCAGGCGGTAACTATTCTCAAATAATTTATGTACAGTTCAATCCTACTCTGGCCCAGTCATATAATGGCAACATTGCCGTTGGAGGTGGCGGTGCACCTTCTATAAGTATTTTGGCAATGGGCAGTGGGATTTCTTTGGCCACACCAGGTGCATTAAGCAGCAACAGTCCTCAATGCGAAGGCACTGGCATTACTTTTACAAGTAACTGCTCAAATGGCACCTGCTATTGGGTAAGTTCAGCAACAGGCACTGAAACAGTAAATTCTTCAACTACTTATACTACACCTACCACTCCGGGGATTTACAATGTTTGGGTGAGGGCCTTTGATGGCAATTGCTGGAGTACCGCAGTCAACGAAACAGGAACTATTACTCCTTCTGTTAGTATACCTGTATTTGCAATGGGAGCAACTTCTGTCCGTTGCCAGGACACTGGGTCAGTTACTTACACAGCAACAGCAAATAACACCAGCGGTATCGTTTACAGCTTGGACATTAATTCAACTAATGGTGGGAATAGTATTAATCCTTCAACAGGCGAGGTAACTTATTTTTCGGGATGGTCTGGAACCAGCATTATCACGGCTACTGCTCCCGGATGTAATGGTCCTATAGCAGATTCACATACCGTGACCATTAATCCAATGCCAGTTGCTCCAGGTGGAAACACTCTGCAGGTATTTTTAAACGGAGCCAGTGTAGCTGATTTAGTTTCGATTGGAACCGACATTAGATGGTACAATGCTCCTACAGGTGGAAGTATCGTTTTATTAAGTGATTCTGTCATTAATGGGAACACCTATTATGCAAGTCAAACCATTAGTGGTTGTGAAAGTCATATCCGTTTAGATGTCAATGTTATGTTAGTTTATATTAAGTTTATCAATCTTCACTTTTTCTTAGAAGGCTTATTCGATGCTTCCACCAATACCATGTTCGAGGCAAAAGACGGGAATTCGGGTCTACCGCAATGGGGACCTGGCATTGCTGATAGAGTCCAAGTAGATCTTTTTCAAGAAAACCCTCCCTATGCCCCTATTGGCGTTAGTATTAGTGGCATTGATTTAACTACAACTGGACTGGCTACTTTTCAGGTTTCACCAACCTGGAGTGGGAATTATTATATCAGAATTCGTAATCGCAACCACTTAGAAACATGGTCGGCTATTGCTGTTCCTTTTAATACCAATAATGTTGATTATAATTTTACAACTGGT
>CAIXTV010000295.1 GCA_903922465.1 uncultured bacterium | reverse complement strand
TATTGCAATAATAGGTTTATACAGGGAAGACAAGAAAAAATAGATATTAGACCAAGAAAATAACTTAAGTTCACAGCACCAATTCAAGTATTTATTAATTTAGTGGCATGAAATATTGCATTTGCGAGTTGAATCTGCCTATGATTGAGCCTGTTATATTTGCTCAGGATTCTACTAGAAAATCGCTTACCTTTGCAGACAATTTTAAAAAATATATGGACACTACCTATTCTGTATTTATCGAGACTTTTGGCTGCCAAATGAATTTTTCTGACAGTGAAATTGTGGCTTCGTTAATGCAACAAAACGACTATTCACTTGTAAATAATGCTTCAGAAGCCCATGTGATTTTTCTTAATACCTGTTCGATACGCGAGAATGCAGAACAACGCATACGGGGGCGACTTAGAGAACTCAAGGCATTGAAGAAGAAAAATCCTGATTTGATAATTGGAATATTAGGCTGTATGGCAGAACGTCTCAAAGAAACATTGTTGAAAGAAGAACAAATGGTAGATTTGATAGCCGGCCCTGATGCTTACCGAAGTTTACCCGAATTGATTTCAAAAGCAACCAATGGTTTAAGGGCTTCTGATGTGCAACTATCAGGCATTGAAACATACGATGATATAAGTCCAATTCGATACGATTCAAATGGAATTGCTGCGTTTATCTCAATTATGAGGGGGTGTCAGAACTTTTGTTCTTATTGTGTTGTTCCCTACACCAGAGGAAAGGAACGTAGCCGTAACCCTGAAACAATTATTGCTGAAGCTCAGCAATTGTTTGATAGTGGATATCGCGATATCACCTTATTGGGTCAAAATGTGAATTCTTACGCTTGGATGCAGGAATATAATTTTTCGAAATTAATTGAAAAAGTTGCTCAAATAAACCCCCTGCTTAGGGTGCGTTTTGCCACTTCTCATCCCAAAGATCTTTCCGATGAGCTTATTATGACAATTGCTAAGCATGAAAATATCTGTCGCTCGATACATTTACCATTGCAATCGGGTAGCACAGCTGTATTGGAACGTATGAACCGTGGCTATAGCCGTGAATTTTATATGAACCGCATCGAAACCATAAGAAAACACATTCCCGATTGTGGTTTGTCAACTGATTTAATTTCAGGTTTTTGTGGAGAAACGGAAGAAGATCATCAGCAAACTCTGTCGTTGATTGAATGGGCAGGCTATGATTTAGCCTATTTGTTTGCTTACTCTGAACGACCTAATACTTTCGCAGCTGATAATCTAAATGATGATGTTCCTGAAGAAGTGAAAAGCCGACGCTTGAGTGAGTTGATTAAAGTTCAAAGAGAAATATCGCATCGGAACAATAAACTGGACATAGGAACTATAACAGAAGTATTGGTTGAAGGTAATTCCAAGCGGTCGGATGAACAACTATCAGGGAGAAACAGCCGAAATAAAGTAGTTGTATTTCCTAGAATGAATTTTAAAGTTGGGGATTATGTGAAAGTGAAAATACTTTCCTGCACTACTGCTACCTTGATAGGAGAAGCTATCTGAATTTATTATAAAATCTCAAGACCCTAAGGTTCAGAAAGTAAATATAAGCCTGAATTGATATGAATTCTTAAATTAAAAGCAATATAAGCAAGTTAATTGCAGTAATTATTGAGAATCCGATTAACAAAAGTTTCCAAAGTGTTTTCTTTGCAATCAACATTGCATAAAGAAATTTCACTACGTTATTGCTTATAATTGCCTGAAGAGTAGCTAATGCAATTAACTGATTGCTTACAGCAAATTTGCCTTGAAATAAGTTGATGAGAAATGGGTCGATGTCGCTTACTCCAACAATGTAAGACAATACATTCAATCCTAGATTTCCAAAATAATTCAAAACATACCAGGTGAGAAATGAGAAAGCAATATAAAGTAAAGTGAAAAGCATAGCCACTTTAAACTCTAATGGGTTCTTTTCGTTTGTTATTATTGCAGCTTGATTGTTTTTAGCATCTTTAAAAAAGAATAAAAGCCCATATCCAAGCGATGCAGAAACAAAAAACAGCACCAGCATCCAAGGAAATAAAATGTCAAATAATTCACTGTTAAATATAAAAATTATAATCAATATTCTCAAATACATCATTGCTGTAGCAAGCAAAATAGCTGCAGAATAACGATTAGGCTCAACTTGGTTTTCGCGATATTTCTTTGCAATGATAATAGTGGTAGCTGTGCTGCTATATAATCCCCCTAAAATACCGGTAATGATAATGCCCGATTCTTTGAAAATGAACTTATGCAATAAATAACTGACATAAGAAATGCTTGAAATGACAACAACAGCAAGCCAAATCTTATAGGGTGTCAAGCTTAGGAAGTTAACAATAGGAGTATCGGGAACCATGGGCAAAATAACCCCGGCTATGACAAGGAACTTTGCTAAAGTGATGAATTCATCTTTGTTTAATTTTTGGGAGAAAAGGGTGAACGACTCTTTTAGTTCAGTCAGAATTAAAACCGTTACAACTATTAAGAGAAATAACCAACGGGGTTGGGTTATTGCTAAAGGGGTTAGGCAATAAGTAATTAATGCTATTACTATAGTGGTAATTCCATAAATCTCATGTTTTTTAGCACGAAGGTAATAGAATAAGGCCAAAAAAACAGATAAGATTAATCCTCCGCCAAGAAAATACAGCATATCTCCATCGCCTATCACAAATAAAATGAAGCCGAGTATTCCGATAAAAGTAAAAGTTCTATCGGTTCCGAAAAGCTTGTTTTCGATGTTAGGAGGATGTATTCTTCGTTGTGATAGTCCAATAATCAAGGAAAAAATAAATACCAATCCGAATTCTTGTAGTTTGTCAGGTATTAGGTTAAAGATTTCCATTTGCTAAAATGTTTATGATTTCATTTTCAATATTATTTTTAATCATCAGTGGATTCTCAAATGTTTTATTCGCTAAACCACTTAATATCGAAACAAAGTTAAGCAAAGAATGACTTGAGTTACTTACAAGAAAAATTATTTTTGAAAAATTATCGTGTTAAAGTAATTTGTTATACTCAAAAATTGTACTTTTGGTTTATAAAACTTATTTATGAAATTTGCCGTATATAAATCATCAGCAGGTTCAGGTAAAACCTTTACCCTAGTAAAAGAATACCTTAAAATTGTGCTTCAGGAGCCAAAAAGTTTCAAACATATTTTGGCCATTACGTTTACCAATAAAGCTGCAAACGAGATGAAACAAAGGGTTTTGTCTGCATTGCAAGTACTTGCAAAAGTTCCATTCGATCCGAACCATAAGGCGATACAACATCTTTTACCTCAACTTTTAACAGAAACAGATTTAGATGTAAATCAAATTCGTGCAAATGCAGCAGAGGCTGTTTCCTTGATTTTGCATCATTATTCGGATTTTGCGATATCAACTATCGATAGTTTTGTGCATAAACTTATACGTTCCTTTGCTTATGATTTGCATTTGCCAGTGAACTTTGAGGTTGCAATTGATACTTCTGAAATTATTGAAAATGTTGTGAACTTGCTCATTGAAAATGTGGGCGTAAATGAAGAACTCACTACTTTGATGGTCGATTTTATAGAGTATCGAATTGTTAACGATAAAAATTGGGATCCCAATTCTTCTATTTCGACCTTTGCAAAGCGAATGTTAGATGAAGATTCGCAATCGTTTATCCAAGAATTAAAAACCTTAAATATTGCTGACTTTATTTCCATACGTAAAAGATTGAGTCCTGTATTGAAGAAAATAGAAGTTGATGCAGTAAACCTAGTAAAGCCTTTCTTTGATAAAGTTGCAGAATTAAATATTCCTACTGAATTGTTTTATCAGGGGAAAAGTGGCATTGCAAAATATTTCACTTATTTTCAGGAGGCAAGGTTTGACAAGTTAGAACCGAATTCTTATGTGTTGACTACTATAGATAGTGAAAAGTATTATTCAAATAAATGTCCTGCGAATGTTAGGCTTTTAATTGACTCAATTGTTCCCTTAATTCATGAAACATATAATGCTGCAGTAGCATTTAAAAAGAATAAATTTCCTGAATTTAAGGTGTTGCAAAATATTCAGGGGAATATTTTGCAAATGGCATTGATAAATGAAATTGAGAAACTTTTTACTGAAATAAAATTTCACCAAAATATACTTCCAATTGCTGAATTTAACCGATTAATTTCGGGGATGATAGTAAATGAACATGTGCCTTATATTTATGAGCGTATTGGTGAAAAGTATCAGCATTTGATGATTGATGAATTTCAGGATACTTCCGTGTTGCAATGGCAAAACCTTTTACCTTTAGTTGATAATTCATTGGCGATGGGGCAATTTAATATGATTGTTGGTGATGGGAAACAAGCAATATACAGGTTTCGTGGAGGTGAGGTCGAACAGTTCTCTAATCTGCCATTAATATTCCAGAAACCGTCCTTTGCTTTTTGGGATGAAAGAGAAAAAACTCTGAAAAGGAATTTTACAGAAAAAATGCTTAGCGATAACCATCGTTCAAAAGCCGAAATTGTTAAATTTAATAATTCCTTTTTTGAAATAGCAAGCGACAAATTGGAACCAGAGTTTCGTGAGATATATCTAAATCTGTCACAGGGGTATAATCCTGACAATACAGGAGGAATGGTTCAGGTTGAGTTTTATAAGAAGAATAAAGACGAAGATGCTGAAGAAGCTAATCAGCTTTATTTTGAGAAAATTAAATCCTTGATTGATCAAAATCTTGAAGATGGATTTGCTTTAAGTGATATTACAATACTTTGCAGAGGGAATGATAAAGCTTCACAAATTGCACAATATCTAACTTCTATAGAAAACCCTGTGCCTGTCGTTTCGTTCGAGTCCTTATTGCTGATTAGTTCAGGCGAGGTTAATTTCATAGTCAATCTTTTGATGTGTTTTAACGATCCAACTGATTTGATACATGCAACGGCTTGTGTTCAGTTTATTAACAGCAGAAAGGATGTAGTGGGAAATGATTTTCATTCCATTATTAAAAATTTTAGTGCTAGTAAAGAACTAAATCCGATTTTTGCTTTCCTTAATAAACAATCTACCATACTAAATAAAGATAGTCTTCTGTTAATGCCAATTTATGATATTTGTGAAGAACTTATTCGTGTTTTTGGCCTTGATAAAGAACCAAATGCTTACTTGCAATTTTTCCTAGATGTGGTTTTAGATTATTACAAGAAGAACCCTAATCTGATTTCTAGTTTTCTGGAGTGGTGGGATAACAATAAGACTAAGTTTAGTATAGTGGTACCTGAGGGGGTGAATGCCGTGAAAATTATGACCATACATAAATCGAAAGGGCTAGAATTCCCAGTGGTGATTTATCCATTTGCCACCGCAATAGTTAAGAATACAAATCGAAGTGCTTGGACTTCTTTTGAAAACCCTTTGCTCCCCGAATTGAAGGTTTCTTTATTAAACCTAAATGCAGGGTTAGAGAAAACACCCTATGAAAAACTTTATTCTAGTGAAAAAAACAAAAGTCTTCTCGACGCTTTGAATATTCTGTACGTTGCTATGACGCGCGCCGAAAGCAGGTTGTATATTATTACTGAAACTCCCCCTGCTGAGAAAAGCGATGATAAAGCTAACTCATTGCCGAGGATTTTTAGATCTTATTTGCTTGCAAAAAACATGTGGAACCCTGAAAATACAGTTTATACTTTTGGGGAAAGGGTTAAGAAAAAAGCGAAAGATGAGATTGTAACAAATACTTCTTTTACTACTTCAGGATTATCATCTTCGGACTGGAGAAAAAAATTATCGGTGAGCACTTCTTATTCAAAAAGATGGCAACATCAAATCAGTGAGTTGAAAAAAGAGAAAGGTTTGCTGATTCATGATATTCTATCAAAAGTTTTCGTGCCTGATGATTTGAGAAATGTTCTGGATGAATACGAAAGACAAGAAACTTTTACGACAATTGAGAGAAATGAACTTGAATCGTATTTCAATCAATTGTTTTCTGATGAGAAAATCTCCGGGTTTTTCTCGAAAGATAATCGTATTCAAAACGAGTCGAGCATTTTGCTTGAAGGAGGTAATACGTTGCGCCCTGACCGTTTGATTTTTGAAAAGGAACAACTTGTTGTTGTCGATTATAAAACAGGAAAACCAAACTCCAAATATGCTGATCAGCTAAATAACTATGCTTTTGAATTGCAGAAAATGGGGTTTAATTCTATACGGAAATATTTGCTTTATTTGAACAATCCGCCAGTGTTGGAAGAGGTTATTTAAGAAAAATACAAAAACGAATTAAAACTTTAATAGTAACAAAATTAGATATGATATATAGCAAAATTACCTTAAAACACGGAAAAGATGAATTTGTAAAACGCTTTCATCCTTGGATATTTTCAGGTGCCATTCATTTAAAAAACAAAAACCTCAAAGCCGGCGATATAGTAGAGGTTTTCGATGCAAATAACAATTACTTGGCAACTGGTTTTTTTCAGGAGGGAAGCATTTCGATTAGGATATTTACCTATGAGAAACAAGAAATTGATACTTCTTTCTGGAAACAAAAAATTGAGAGAGCTTTTGAATTAAGAAAGGCTTTAGGATTGGTTGATAACAAAGAAAATAATTCCTATAGGCTTACTTATGCCGAAAGTGATGGTTTGCCGGGTTTAATTGCAGACTTTTATAATGGAACCCTTGTTCTTCAATGTAATGTTTTGGGGATGTATTTGCAAAAAGAGCATTTGGCAGAAGCTTTCAGAGAGGTTTTAGGTGACAGACTTAATGCCATTTATGATAAAAGTGCTGATACACTTTTAAATCAGGAGAGGTTTGTGACTGAAAATTCTTTGCTTTGGGGCACTCCTCAAAATGAAACTATTATTGAAAATAATTGTTCCTATTTTGTTGATTGGGTTGAAGGGCAAAAGACAGGTTTTTTCCTTGATCAGAAAGACAGTCGTAAACTTTTACAAAAGTTTACTGCCAATAAAAGCGTGCTGAACACTTTTGCCTATAGTGGAGGGTTTTCGGTGAATGCAATTCAGGGAGGAGCTTCTGAAGTGCTTTCAGTAGATAGCTCCAAGTTAGCAATAGAGCTTTGCAATAAGAACGTAGCCTTGAATTTTCCTGATTATTCAAAACACTCGGTTCAGCTAGCTGATGTCAAGAACTACCTCCAAAGCGAAACAGCTTTATGGGATGTTATTATTCTCGACCCTCCGGCTTTTGCCAAACATCAATCGCAAAGCATGCAGGCTATGAAGGGATATCGCTTCTTGAATCGTCTTGCCTTGGAACGATTAAAACCAAATGCTATTCTTTTTACATTCTCTTGCTCTCAGGCTGTAAGTAAAGAGTCGTTTCAAACGGCTATCTTGTCTGCTGCTATTGATGCAGGGAGAAATGTAAAGATACTCTATCGCCTAACTCAAGCTCCTGACCATCCTGTGAATATATTTTTCCCCGAAAGTGAATATTTAAAGGGATTGGTAATTTTTGTTGAGTAAAATAAATAAACATATAATATCATTTTATACCTTTGTAAGATGAAATTAATCGAAGTAGAACAATACACAAAGAAAAGATTCTTTAAAGAATTGAAGCCCATCTATGTTTATCATAGTCTTAATCACACAATTGATGTAGTAAATTCAGCGGAACGCATTGCAAGGCTCGAATCAGTTTCGGTAGAAGAAATTACTTTAATAAAAACAGCTGCTTATCTCCACGATATTGGAATCTTGGTTCAATTTAAAGAGCACGAAAAGCATTCGGTTTCGGTGGCTAAGGAGATATTGCCAGGATTTGGGTATAACTCCAACCACATAGAAGTCATTATAGGCTTGATTCACTCTACCCAAATGCCTCAGGTTGCCAATTCAATTTTACAACAAATAATTTGTGATGCTGATTTGGATTATTTGGGCAGAGATGATTATTTTGACATTTCATTACTCTTAAGAAAAGAGTGGTCGAAACTATTTAAAAAAGAGTATTCGCATTGTCAGTGGTATATGAGTCAAAAAACTTTCCTATGTAATCATGTTTATCACACTGCTAGTGTTCGTGAAATGAGAAATGAGAAAAAAATGGAGAATATATTAAAAGTTCAATCATTGCTTGATGATTTAATGTAGTATCCAAGCTTTATTAAGTCCATATTGTTGTGAAAACAATAGTAGGAGATGCTTGGTTTTGCTTTGAATTTGAATTAATATTTATTTTCTTTATTCGCATTTGAATTATATATTGATTTTATTTTGTATTTTTGTAGTGCTAAGTTAGTATTTAATATTACGCATTATGAAAAACATTATTTTAGTACCCACCGATTTTTCGGAAGTCTGCACCGAGGCCATTAATTACGGAGCGCATTTAGCAAAAAAACTAAACGCTTCCTTAGCTATAGTGCACATTTTAAACAGGGAGTCCGTTGCAAAACTTAATAATCCTAAGCTCCCTGAGGTTGAAATTCAGAAAATTCTTTCTGAAATTTCGCTTCAAATAAGAACAAAACATGGGATTGAAGTAGAAACCATTTACAGAGAGGGGAGTATTTATACCACCATCACTGAAATATCAAGTGAGATAGGAGCCAAGCTTTTGGTTTTAGGCACTCATGGGAAGGTTGGTGTTCAGCAACAACTCATTGGTAGTTTTGCCCATAAAGTAGTTAGCAGATCTAATGTTCCTGTAATTATTATGCAAGAAGGAGTGCTTTTTAATGAAGGAATAAAAAGAATTGTTTTCCCTGTGAGCTCCACCTCTCAGGTTAGGCAAAAGGTGAACTGGGCTGTTCAGATTGCTAAGACCTTTAGTGCAAAAATCTACCTTTTTAAATTCCCAGAAGTCTTAAAAGAAACACGTTTTGAAATGAATGTGGTAGTGAAACAAATTACCGATGAGTTTGACAAAAACGACATCGAATACGAAATTCACGATGCTGAAAAGGGTGGTAATTATGCTAGCCAAGTGCTGGTTTTTGCTAAAACCATTCATTCGGAATTGATTATGATTATGTCGAATCCCGATAAATTAAGCTTCATTTTCAGTCAATATGACGAACAAATTATGTTCAATAAAAATAAAATTCCAAGCATGCTGATAAATCCTCGCGAATTGGTGATTTATCACTGGTATTAATTGAGCAGACTCATATTATTCCTTAAAAAGCAATTATTTAGGTCGGCAATTGAGACTTTTGCTGTTTAAAACTTTTAGTTAGGATTTTAATTGGCCTAAAGTTAATTATTACCACATGTATACCCATGTAAGCTTTTTTTTAATTGGAGCATATGTAGTTTTTCTTTTTATCGTCATCTGAATTAGTTTTTATTGAAATAATTTTGATAATTGATTTCTATCAATTATCAAAAGTAAAGTCAATGTCATGATTATTTTGTATTTTTGTTCATTAATCCTATGCTGTTTTTATTTAGCAGTAAGATAATTTATGCTCAACTCTTTTGAAAAGCCCACTTAATATAGTTTTTTATGAATGTGTTGGATCAAATGCTTAGCACGGACCCCTCAAAAAAGGCCCAAAAAGAACTGATGAAAATCAAAGATTTTCCGAAAGTTTGCCTCCTATTGGAGAAATATTATCAAGAAATGAAAGAATTAATTTCAATGGGAATGATTTATAAGCTTGATAGAGAAAAAATACAAAATGTAAATTTCACCACTTTCCATGATCTTTCGAAAGAAATTATGTTCGTTCAAAATCAAATCGTTTCGATTATTGCATGCGAATGGGTTGGAATAATACAAAAGAACCTTATTGATGACTTTGGTGACAGGGGAAGCGAACTAAAACTTATGCTAAATCAAATTGCATTTAGCTATTTCAAATTCATGCAGGTTTTTGATGATGATTTTGTGACAAACTTATACAAAACGCTGCATTTGAAAACTCAGGATAGCGCGATTAATTCCTTATCTGATGAGATTCACGAGAATTTTTGCTTGTTGTTTAATGGGACCGATTCGCAATTTAAAGAACTTGACTGGAGATTAAAAAGAACCGACTGGTTTTCAAAACAATTTATCTTGCGAAGGTTTTTTAATAATCGATCAGATGAAGTCGTTTTTCATGCTAAGCATAAGCGCTTGGCTTATTTAGCAGTCTTGCTTCGCTTAATGAATAAAGCGAATTTGATTGAGGCTGAATTCGGCAAAAGTTATATGCAAATGGCTTCAAAACATATTTATTGCAACGATAAACAGGTGAGTGCCCATCAGCTAAATAAGTTGGCTTGCGATATATTGAAAAATCCCACTGAAAATCAACATATTATTGATGCAATAATGAGTATTATTGATGCAATAAAAAAAGCATAGACACTCTATTTTTTCCCGTTTTAACAAAGAATTAAAATTCTGAGGCTCTGAAAAAATAAAATCCCCCTTGAATTATATTTTTTTTCGACTTACAGAAAATACGATCTCAGATTTCTCAAGCTGAATAGCACATTCAGAAAATCAAAAATACATTACAGAAGAATTTCCAGGCTTAAAATAAGCTCATTTTTCAGGTTTTTTCTCCTGTCTCTGTTAATTATTTCCATTAAATTAAGCAAAATCAGAGCCGAATTTCAGGCTGAAATGTAGTGCAAAATTATTTTCGATTTTTTTTTCGAGTTATAAAACAGCACAAAAAGCTTTGTATTATAGGTGAATTAAGCGATTTGAAAGTTGCACTCAAATCGACAAGGTTACTTTGCAGGGACTATTCAGGGACTATACAGGGACTATAGGATTAGGGGGGTTTATATGTTGTATTTTCGCATCAATTATTTCTTAAAACAGAACTCAAAAAAAATGAATAGGCCCACTTTATATGCTAAAGATTTTATGTTTGAACAGGCCATAATGCCTCATTCAAATGTAATGGATTTGAATTGGATGAAGGATGCTTTCGAAAGGCTCTTTACTCTATTTATATATCCATTGTCTTTTATTTCAAAGTGTGTGTCAAATAAAGCAGATTCTAAGCTTTCTAAACTGCAGGGAATTAAGATATTACATTTTATAAAGCCAAATTTGCAATTTGCTCGGCCAAATTCACAATTTGCTCGGCCAAATTCACAATTTCAAAGATTTCTTATGAAAAAGAGCTTATTGGGCTTGATTTTCAATGTGGAAATGTCATATAACCAATCATTTATTTCAAAAATTAACTTCAATCACATATAAATTTTAAAAACAAAAATCATGAGAACAAAAGTATTAACAGACATTACTGGTGAATCAGAAAGCGATGCTTTAACCCATAGCTATAACGGATATAATGGTTTATTCGAAAATTTAAACTTCACATTACCTATCATCCCTTTACCAACTTGGAAAGAACATATTGATAATTTTAGAGATTCTATAGGTATAGCAGTCTATGGAGGAGGCCCCGCAATCATTAACAAAAACAATAAGAGAGAGATTGTAAATAATGATTACCGTCTTCAAGCTAATTATGTAAATTTGATTTGCAATGGCGATAAGGCCAAAGCAGAAAGTTCGGGTTTTATTATTTATGACCCTAAGGTTCATGGAGCCTTGCCTTCTCAGGAGGCGAAAAACATGAAAGAGTCAGGCAAATTTATGGCGTATAGCCGCCTGATGCCCGAAGGGCTTATTGCCCGTTTGTTTCAAACAACGCAAACCCCCGATGTGGAAAATTCGTGGAAGAATCGGGCGGTGACAAAACGACAGACAGTTATACTGTCGAACAATCCTGTAAATACAATTACTTACATTAGAGTGGCTTTAATTACAGTTGATGTTGAAATTGAATTTGATGAAGTATTTTGGGTAATGGTAACTTAGGACAAAAAAAACATGAAAAGCCCATCTGTATTTTTTCTTTTTGAAGAGAAATGGGTGGGCTTTTTTTATTTATAAGAAAAATGATTTAAAACAAACACATATAAATAAAAGGAGAAATGAATTATGAGGAAAATATTACAGTTTTTGGTGTTCACTCTTATTGTAGGGAATTTATCAGTCGTTAAAGCACAACAATTTAGCTATGGGAATGGAACCCTTGGCAGTAAAACATTTTCCCCAGGAACTTATTTTTTGGATGACGTTCGAGCACATGCTATAGGCACTATCGGCTCTATTTATGCAAATATAAGTTATCCGGTAGGAAGTGATTTCAAAATAGGTGATTTGGTGTTATTAATTGACATGAGTTGTCCCAGTCCAACTAAAAACTGGGAGTACCAAACCATTAGTTCCGTGGTAAAAGCAAATTCCGTGCAAGTCATGCTTTATTTCGCTAATCCATTACTCCATGATTATACAAATGGGCAGGTAATAAAAATTTATCAATATACCGATGTTACTATAAATGCAGGAGCCGTGTTAACTTGTAATGAATGGGATGCAGTTAAAGGACATGGAGGTGTACTTCCATTGCTTGTAAGCGGTGGCTTAACCATAAATGGTGACATAGATGTTAGTGGGAAAGGATTTTCGTCGGGTAGTGCAGGTGATGCTGGAGTTTCTGGAGGAGGCGGACCTGGAGGGTCTGATAAGGGAATCAATGGGGGAGTGAGTGTTTATGGAGGTTCTCCTAAAGGAAATGCTGGTTGGGGTGGAGCAAAAGGATATAGTGGTGGAGTGGGTTCCACATCTATTCTCCCTCCCGCTTGTGGTTCCGATATAACTAAAGCCGAAAATAAGAGTCTTGTTATTACTTCACCCTTTTGGATACTTCCCGGTGGAGGAGGTGGCGGAGGTGCAGGCGGAAATGGTGGCGACGGTGCTGGGGGTTCGGGTGGCGATTATATTTGCCCCGATGGAGGTCCAGGTCATATTGGAGAACCTGGCGGTAAAGGCGGAAAAGGAGCCAAGGGTGGCGAAGGTGGAGGGTTAATAATCATCAGTGCAATGCATATATACCCAGTCAATGGAGTTCATTTGATTGCAAAAGGTTTAAATGGAGAAAACGCACCAACAGGCAGCAATGCAGATGCTGCAACTTCAGGTGGCAAGGGTGGAGACGCAAGACTCGGATGGGGTGCAGGAGGTGGAAATGGTGCTGATGGTGGCAAGGGCGGAAATGGTGGAAATGGTGGAGCTGGGGGCTCAGTGTGGGTCACTACAAATGCTAGTCCAATGTTACACTTAAGTTCATATGTTAATATAAGCGAAGGCATTGGGGGAATAGGAGCAAAGGGCGGAACAAAGGGTATTGCCGGGAATAATGCAAAAACCGATTCGGTAACTTGCCCTCTTATCCCTTCTCCTCCAGCGCCTCCAGCACAAAAAAGTCAAGATTGTGCATGTGATATAGTGTGGCAGATGATACAAGGTTCCGATTCGATTTTCGAGGACATCAACTCTATAGTAGGCAACGAATTATGGCATTACAATAAAAACCTCACCCATACTAATTTTACCAGTCAATGCATAGTCAGAACTATAGGCGATCTTACATCTTCGAAGGGGGGTTCGCTTTCAATAATATGCCATTCCGATTCAAATAATTGCAATTATAGCTGTGAAATGCTCGAATCAAATCCTTTTGGAGGTTACGACGATCCGGTTGATATTGTAAAAATCTTGGGATATAGTCCTGTGATGTTACCCAATTATACTTTTTGTGATATGGATAGCACAGCCATTAAACATCCCCCCTCATACCGTTCCATCTGTTGCCCCGATACGCTTAGGGCACTGCCTTCTGATGGTAATGATGGTACTGATGGAACTAATGGGAATCCTGGAGATCCTGGGAAATGTGGAGGCGAAGAAGGACCACCAATAGCCGTAACCGTTCAATCTGGATTTGTGAAATTATGTACCACTCCTCCAACAAATGTTGTCTTAACAGCCACTTCTGGCCATGTAGCTTATGAATGGTTTGATAAAGATGGCGTTTCACAGGGCGAAAAATCTCCCGATTCCAC
>CAIXTV010000294.1 GCA_903922465.1 uncultured bacterium | reverse complement strand
TGCAACTCGTACTTCTTTGCTAAACTTTCTAAGGTTTCCCTTTCTTTTAGAGCTTCAAGTACCACTTTAGCCTTAAACTCTTTACTGAATTTCCTTCTGGTTGTTGACATGCTAGTAAATTTTTAAATTAATACTTTATATCTTAACTAGCTGTCCAAGTTTTGGGGAGTATTATACTCATTATAGGGCTTTGAATTATTAATATTCGGCTGCCGGTTATTCCCATACCGATCTACAAAATAGACAATTTTTCTGCCCCGATGAAAAAGTGAAGCCGCAGGAGTTAGAACAAATGATGTTGATGGGTGAACAGAAATTCAGGTCTGTTCCTAACCCATTGCACCGTTCCGGCGTGATAATGGCAGTAGGAAACCATACATGGAAAGGTGAAGCGCCAATTTCCGGAATGGAAGATGGAATACTTACAGCCCAGTAAATATCGGAAATGAATTTGCAAAACACCGAATTGGTAATGTCAGCCTGCGAAATCGGATTGGGCGATATCAAAGGAAGCGAGGGCGTATTTGGGTTGCAACGCGTTTTTAAACTGGCGGGTGTAAGAACAATTATTATGAGCCTTTGGAAAGTTCCGGATGGATCTACTTCGGAAATGATGCAGTTGTTTTATTCAAAGTGGCTGGGAGGTATGGACAAACGAGAAGCGTTCAGGGAAACTCAGCTTGAAATGCGAAACCGTTATCCGAAATCACCCAAAGATTGGGCGGGGTTCGTGATGTTGGATTGAAACAAAGATATTCTGAATGGTTTGTTGTTTTCAATTGGGACCAACATCCAACTCTGATTTTTAATCCTTTTTTGGATCGAAATATTCAATCATCCAATAAGGAAAAGGATCTGCAGCAAAAGTTATTACTCCCTTTTTCAATTCTGCTATACGCGTAAACCCAATTGAATTGTCAATTAGAAAGCTTGAATCTGCCAATTTAGTTGCTTGGTTAAGGTTTTTCATTGAACGAAAATACCGCGATTCAACCTTTCCCTTATCAACATCATGACCACCATCCTGTACGCGGAGCCTAACACGTTCGACGTTCAATTTCCAAGTGTCAGTACAAACAAAATACAAATAGCTGCTATAACCGGAAGCTTTGGCTTGTTCAAAAAACGCTAATTTAGACGGATGTGAAAGAACAGTTTCGTAACAAAAGGATTGGCCGGTTTTGAAAAGTTTTTCGCATAAGTAGGTCGCAATAAAAGAAGCTATATAAGAGTCAATACTACTTTCTTCGCCATTAAAAGTAAGAATCCCACTCTTTATGAAGATTCTGTCAAGAAAGGTTTTATCAGAAACTTGCTGAAATAAGCCGGAGTTTAGGACATGTTCCTTGAATTCAGATTCTGTGGCTTTTATGCGGTAGGATGCAAAGAAAAATTTCCTGTTATGTTTTAAATCCTGCTCAATACGATCGGCGCTAACATAGAGTTCGGTATGGATATATCCTTTATTCCGTAAATGCGTAAAAAGGAAAGTTTTACCCGAACCATTTGGGCCTGCAAACATGCGAAAGCGAGGTTGCATCAATTAAACGGATTGATTAGGTGAGGACGACTTATGTGCCTGTTTTTTGTTTTTTTTCGGACTTATAATTTTCACCTGACCGTTTTCGGAAATGGCAATCGATAAACCATTTCGCTTTGCAGTCCTCTTAACTGATACGGAGGCGCTCTTTAAAAAATCCGGAAGTGTTTCTATCTTTTTCATATTACAAAGGTATGTATAAAATCAAATCTAAACGCAAAAACATAAGGATTGAAGTTTAAACTGCGGCTGAATAGGTTCGTGGAAGCACGAAAATGCACGCCGTAGTAGAACTGAATCTTAGCCAGAACAGTTACGTATACTTACTAAGATTCAGTGTATTAAAATCCATCAATTACTCCAGATAAAAGAATATATCACGCCACTAATCGGAATATTTAATTGGAGTAATTACTACAAATGGGAACATTTTTGTTGCTGCGGCAGATATTCCGATTGGTTTCTTATTAAGATACCCAAACCTTATGTCTTTTAAATTATATTGCTGGAGAAACGATATGGTAGGGCTTAACAAACAAGTGTTCTTCACAACAAAAGCGGAAGGCAATCCATATAGTCAGTTTTTCGCCCGTTTCCCAAAATTATATGAGCAAGCAAATAGCAGTGAGTTATGGTGCAAACATACTTTTTCGAGTTTTATTGAAAGCTTAACGTTTTACAGGGAATTGGGTTTAATAGCTGATGAGGTATTAAACATATTAAAGAACGACTTGCATAATTTGTTGATGGATGCAGAAAATTTTGCTAATGAAAGGAATAAAGGAGGAGGTGGCCGCTTTGAACTATATTTGTCACCGCTTACCCTGGCAAACAGCATCTTTTTGTTGGA
>CAIXTV010000293.1 GCA_903922465.1 uncultured bacterium | reverse complement strand
TATAGGGGTAGATGATATTAAGCTTGTTAAACTCGAAGTTAAACTGCAAAAAATACAACCTTCTACTCCACCTACTGAATAATTCTGATTCATATATCAATTTATTTTAACATAAAAGGCTTGCCAATGGCAAGCCTTTTTCATTCTTTTCCAACATTTTCAAATTCTATAATTGAAAATCCCTCCCCTTGGATCTTGAATTATACAACCCCAAGCCGAGCAATTAATTTTTCAGGCAACGTACCGATAAACCATAATGCTTTTTATAGGTAAAGCGGCATAAGTGAGGCAGACTAAAAGTCAGATAACGGCACCAAACTAAGTTGCTATCATACTCACATTGAGTAGTAGACCATATGTTTGTATATTCACCAAGGAAATTATACGAATCGTGGTATTGTCGCCCTGCAGGTAGAGCCGAAAATTCACTTTCGTTGGTTGCGCCAACATTAGGACTTTCCCAGTAGAGCGTGTCTCTAACTTTCATTTTCCCGCCAGCTACAAGATTACCTCCCAAAAAGTCATTGAGTATTTGCCATTCATTATCATTTGGAACATGCCAACCTGCTGGGCAAAGTTTCCGATTGTCAACCACCGTATAATAATTATACAATCTTCCATATTTAAGAGCGATATTATCGTCGTTATTATAGCTGCAATATGCAGAGGATGTTAAATTAGTCCAGGCAAGGGTGTCAATGACCTTTTGAATGGGGGCTCCATTGTTATAATGAGTCACTCTCAAGTTTTCTTTAAGCCAAACCTGAGTCCCAATTATTATTGTATTATACACATTTCTGTCGATGTCGACCACTTGCCCAATAGTTTTATTTTGCGCAAAGGATAAAAAGGGAATGATTATTAATCCAAATAATATAAGTGTTTTTTTCATAAGCATATTCATTTCTATTAATAAGCAGGATTGTATGATTTTCCGCCGCCATGGCTGGTTCCGTGACAGGTTAAATTACATGTATTAGCCGATGTTCCTGCGGCATGAATAAAAGCAGCCTGGGTGTTTGTGGTTACAGCTGAAATACAAATTGTCGGTGATTGATTCCTGCTGAAATTAAGAAGATGAAGCTGTTCACTGCCATGTGTGTCGTGACATAAATAACATCCTTCTTGAGTTTTATTGGCTACATGGTATAAATGATAACCAAATCGGGAGTTGGTATTTCCTGAAATATAAGAAGCTGCCTGATGGCATTTTGAACAAAAATCAGTGCTTGCAGTATTAGCCCCACTATGAGTTGTTTTATATCCTGCATTTCCACCCGTTCCTGCGTCAAGAATATGTAGGTTTTGAGACCCGTGGGGTCCTCTGCCATATCCTGCAGTTGCTTTTTGAGTATTGTCGTGACAACTTGTACAGTAAAGTTTCGAAGTAAACACCCATCCTGTTTGAAAAGTGGCAGCAATAATATTTAAATTTGTTCCGGTAGCCATTAGCGGGTGATAAGAGGCATTAGCAGGATTAAATTCTTTTGCCATATCCCTTGAATCTGCTATTTGAGTATTTGTACCACCAGTAGTTAATTTTCTGAGGGCATCTGCTTGGTCTGCAGTTCCTGTCCACCCAGAAGGTAAATAAGTTGGTAAGGTCGTAAAACTTGAATGGCATTTAAAACATACTTCATATTCATAAGAGGTATAATCATTAAAGGTAAAGCCTGTTGGTGCACCAGCGCCAGCATAAGTGGGGGTCACACCTGAAGCACCAATTAGCTCATTGTATATAGTTGGTGCAGTTGTTGCCATATAGGATTTTGCGGCATGAGGGTTATGACAATCTACACATTCAACGTGTCGGTTTGCTCCTCCAAAAGCTGTGCCGGTGTTTTCATCATTAACATGCTTTCGATATGACGCACTGGGATCATGCTTACGGAATGCGGTTGCAGTGTTAGCGTTATTAAATGATAAATGTACTTTCACAGCGGCAACGCCTGCAGCACCATGACAACTCAAACAAAAACCTTCCTCTTCATTCATTAAATCGGTTCCAGTCCCGGGGCCTGTGTATGTAGAAGGGCCAATCATTGTGCTTTTATTAGAGCCATGGCCATTGTCATGACAAATTAAGCAGGTGTTAGAATTGGCATTGCCTTTATGCGCCGAGGCTGCCCACATGGTTTGATCGATTACAGGTACAGTCACTCCATCACTAAAGGGTGTGAGATTTCCCATCGAACCATTTGCATCATGACAATTCAAACAAAAATTCTCAACTCCTGCTTTATTTAAAGGGTCATAAGTATATACGTTTAAATAGCCCTGATCGGGGTCTAAGAGTTTTACAATTCCATCTTTATGGTCGCCCATATAATGACATTTTATACAATCTGCCTCAGTAGGAATCGAGCTAGAGATATGATGAGAATATCTTTTAAAATCACCCCCTGTGCCTAAGCCATTACCCGAGTTGTCAACAATCTGCCTTCTTCCCCCTGCAGGGCCTACTCCGGGTTTATCAGCAATTGTTTTATGACAATCAAGACAGCTTGTCTGAGCAGCAAAACCTTTGTCGTGTGAATGACAATTGGTGCATTTTTGAGGAGAAGGTGAATGACGGGCATCAGAGGTCCCAGCAGAAGTATTAGAATAATGATCTGTTAAAGTATGACAAGCCTCACAAACTCCATTGAAAGAACCACCACCTGCAAAGTCAGTCGCAGAAGTATTAGCAGTAAAAACAACTTGTTTAACACCACTATTTGGAGTGTTGATATTGCTTCTGATTAAATAAATATTGTTTGAGCCACTTTGATGGACATCATGACAAGTAATACATGTCATGCCCTTATGATCTAAGGTTGTAGTTGTAGTTTTATATACATGGCAGCTTTTACAAAGATTCTCATCGTTGGTCATTCGAAGTATGTTGCCATCACTCGAATTAGCATAATGAACCTTATGGCAAGTTGAGCATTCAACTTTTGAATTCAGCAAAGAAATGGGCGCGTTTGGCAAAGATAATAGTCTTGAATCGGCACCATTATAAGTTAAACCTACAGGATGTGAACTTCTGTTTGTTGATGGATTATCAAGGTATCTTCCCAGATTTCTTGCAGTATGACATTGTTTACACATAGCATCCCCAGTGTTGTCAGCACGTAAATAAGGAATATAGGTTTGAGAATGCTGATTATGACAAGTTGAGCATATTATTGAACCAGTAACAATTCGGTTAATCATTTGCGAATCGGCAGGCATATTTGTTTGATAGGTGGCATTAATCGCCGTCTTGTCCCATGCATGAGAATTCCCACTAATACCTGGAATAGCTTTATCTGAATTAGCAAAAGGAATAGAACTTGCTGACCCAGCAGGATTATGACAACTAATGCAAAGATTAGCATTTCCATTAACAGCTGTCAATTGTCCTCCTGCAGAACTATGGTTAATATGACATTGATTGCAACCAACATGAGGAGTGGGAGCAGCAACTGTCACAGCTAAACTTGAAGGATTACTCGTCCCGCATGTATTTCCTGCCGTAACGGTAATATTTCCATTTTGCCCTAAAGCGCCGGAAGTACAACTTATTGAAATACTTCCATTGCCCGCAGTTAAAGACCATCCTGCCGGTAAGGTCCAAGTATAAGTATTTGCGCCTAAAATTGAAGTGATACTATATATCAAACCAGCAACTCCAAAACTCACAGTTGAAGGGCCAGTGATAGCACCAATGTTGGTAATCACTGGTAAAACACTAATCGTTTTTGAATAGGTATTGCTAATACAATTAGCTGAATTTATAACTGTGATCGTATAACTATAGGTGTTAGCGGCAGCACTAGATGGAACGGTTAATGTAATTTGATTTGCAGGCAAAGCGGCATTAGTAATATTAACAAAACCTTGAGCAAGTGCAGCCGCACTATATACAATGCTGTACTGAGTTGGCGTCCCTGAAGTTGCACTATAAGTTAAATTAGCTGAAGTTACACCACGACATATTGAAGGATCGGATCCAAGAGTAATGGTTGGAGTTGGGTTTATAGTCACAGCAGCACTTCCTTGTGTTCCCCAGCATGAACCATTATATGCTCTGAAATAATATGTTCCAGTAGCAGAAACAACTTGACTTGAAGTTTGAGTTGTTGTTGAAATGCCATTTGTGGTGGTGTTTTGCCAGTATATGGTCCCTCCTGCGCCACCCGTAGCATTTAAAGTGGTGCTACCGCAAAAAGTTCCGCTACCGCTAACAGTTACAGCAGAAGGAGCAGTATTGAATGTTTGTCTCCCTCCGTCAAAAGCACTTCCGGCAAGAGTTCCGGCCGAAACGGTAAGATTTCCTGTTGTAAGAGCCGGGACAACAATACTATCATTTGCAATTGGTGCTGCTGATGTGTTTATTGTTATCCAGAAATATCGTGTTGTGGTTGTTACGGACCTTGTAAAAGCAACAAAAGTATGTAATCCCGGTACGAGAGAGGTTGATAAAGTTGTCCCTGCCTGGGTTGCTCCAGCTAGGTTATTAGTTGTACTTGAATACAATTGAAAAGCTGAAATATCTCCTGCAACATATCCTGAATTTGTAGTAAAGTTCAGGCCTGTTAAGTTTACGGTGGCAGAGGCGGTTAAGGTGAATTGATAAATAGGAACTCTTGTTGAACTTGGGCAAATACTCGCAGCAGGCAGGGCAGGGTTTGTTGAAGCTAAAGTAGTAGTTTGAGAATTTGCACTAGTACTTAGTAGAATTGTGCATACAAAGGCCATTATAAAAGACAAATTAAACATTATCTTTTTATTAAAGTATTCTATTCGTAATGAAGGTGTTTTTCTCATTTTATCGCAGTTTTCAATTTATAAAAGTAGCATTATTTCGCTTGTAAAAGTTAATAGTTTAAAATCAGTTTTAAAACTTTCATCGTGTCAGGGGAAGTCAGTCTTACAGAATAAACCCCTGAAGCCATTTGACTCAAATTAATTTGCTTGTTATAATGGAGAATGTTTATTCCTTCCTGATATACCGGCTGTCCCATAGAATTAAAAATGAGAAGATCCATTACTGAGAGCTTCGGATTAAAAATATCCACATTAACAATGCCATTTGTTGGGTTTGGGTAAATATTGAAGAGAATTGAAGTGTTACCGTATGCGAGAGAAGAAGAGGAAGCAATATTTATCGACTTAGTGTAGGTTGAATTGCCACATAATAAACTAGTTGCCGTAAGCTTTATAATATATAATCCGGGAGAAGCATAATGATGAATTGGATAGGTGTCATGACAGGAGGTCCCATCTCCAAAATCCCAACTATAATAATTCGCATTACTTGAGGCATTTGAGAAGGTAATAGTTTGATTATTTATGCTATAGAAGAATAAGGCAGTAGGTGTTGGGATAATGTTAACAGAAATCGAATCAACGCTCTGGCAGCCCATTGAACTGGTAACGATAAGAGAATAAATGCCAGACGTACTAACCGTAATTGTTTTGTTAGATGTCATGTCATTCCATAAAAAATAATCATTGCCTCCACCATTTAAGGGAAGGGATTGCCCCGCACAAATATTTGTATCCTTTCCTAAATAGACCATTGGATTTGGATTTATGATTACTATTGTGCTTCCAGTAAAGTTCGTTCCAGTGCAAAAAACATCTGATAAAGAAGCTATTTCATACTTTCCGGGCTGTTGAGAATAAAATGTAAATTGATTATTGGTAGTAGAAATTGTTTTCGGATTTAATCCGTTAATAGTATAGGTAAGTGACCAAGGAGAAGAACCAGATAGGTTAAACCTAATCGCAGCAGAATCGTTTTCGCATATACTTACATTATTCGATACGATTGCTGAAGTCGGTCGTGAATAAGCTGTAATTGTCGTACTTCCAATGAAGGTACTACCATTACAATGAGCATCGGATAATGAAAAAATCTTATAAGTTCCGGTGTCTGAAACTGTCAAATTTAATGGGGTATTGTAGATGTTAGTCAACGTCATCGGGTCCTGATCATTTCTTGTGTAAGATAAAGTCCATGGAGGATTCCCTGTTAATTGTATTTGGATGTTTGCTGAAGATCCATCGCAAATATTTTGATTGCCACTTGTGATGGTAGCAACAGGTCCAGTGTTCAAGCTAATAATGGCACTCCCTATGAATGCATTTCCAATGCAACTTCCCCCTGTAACGGAAGTTATCCTGTAAATCCCGGCATGATTTACATTTAGGTTAAATGGATTAGTATAAATATCATGTATGGTGGTAGGATTAGCACTATCAATAGTATAAGTAAACGACCAGGGCGCAGTTCCGGTAAAACTTATGGGTATATCTATGTTTTCTCCCGAACAAATTGAGGCGTTAACATTTGCAATACTTGCCGTTGGTTCAGGATTAATAATCACATTTGTGGTGTTTGAGAAGCAATGTCCTGCATGAAATGAGTCAGATAATGCCGTGACGTTATAAGCACCTGGGATATTTGCATTAATAATAAATGGATTATTATATGTATTAGAGATGGTTTGAGGATTAATACCGTTAATGGTGTAGGTAAAAGTCCAGGGCGCAGCACCGGTAAAATTGATGGCTATGGAAGCAGAACCACCATTACAAATGTTAGCATTTCCGCTTGTTATGGTAGAAGAAGGTAAAGAATCGGTAATATTAAAAACTTCGATTGCACTATTGTTTAAAGAAGCTAAAAATACTTTTTCATGAGAATTAAAACCAATATCCATAGGCACATTTAATTGGCCCAAACTGCTTCCCCATTGTCCATGTTTAGTAATAAAAATTCCATCTTCGTTGAATACACTTATGTTTCCCTGAAAAGGGTCAGTTACATAGATGTTTCCACATCTGCCAACAGTTAAACCTTGAATCCTATAAAACTTTCCATTTGTATTACCCCACCCTCCAAAAGTTGAAATTAAATTACCCGAAATTCCAAAAATCCTTATTTCTGCATGGAGATTAAAGCCACTGCCAAATCCACCATGTTCGGCAACAATAATTCTATTGTTTTTCCTGTCAAAAGCAATACCTGTGGGGTATTGAAAAATTCCATCACCGATAGTTCTGAGAAGGTTTCCGGAAAAGTTCATTACCATTACTCTTTTTGACCATGCATCAATAACATACAATTCATCGTTTTGACCAACAGCCATTGAGGAAGGAGAAATAGTATCGGAATATATAAGAGTAATATTCCCGTTAGGAAGCCGTTTGTATATTTTCCCATTTACACAATCCCCCACAAACATTACGTTATTATTACCAAAAGCTATTGAAGTAGGGTTTGTCCCAACAAATATTTTTTCAACGAAGTTCATTGATTGATCATAATGTACAATACAGTTTTGGAAAGCATCCGTAACGAAAATATTGTCAGCATTATCAATAGCTATTCTGACTGGGACTTTTAAATCCTGAACGATGCTATATGTATTAATAAAATCGCCAGAGTTAGTTTGAGCTAATGTAATTTGGCAAAAAAAATAATATATTATAAATGAAATAAATAGTTTTATAGAATTGCCAAATAGGATACTGATTTTATTCATAAACGCAAAAATGGATTATAATGGATAAATTAGAATGTTTTACTACACAAAAACAATTCCATAAATTCAAGTTTCAGAAAATAACTGATTTTTTCAATTGGAATTTCAATACCCTAACTTGAAAAATCATCATTAATGAAATGCTTTTGCGAATTAATTACTCTCTATTTTAATAAATGTTATATTTGCTGAACTAGAATGATTTAATCTGTAATTTCTTATGTGATTGAAATTCAATTGGATGACTGAATTAGATTTTGAGAATTGTTTTAGCATGAAATTTGCTCTAATGTAGTTTTAATGCAAACACAGAAACATATTTTACTCTTTTCGAAATTTGAAATGAATATTCATTTGCCCAATTATTTTTGCAATATATTTTTAATGATTTTTATTTTCATTAATCTTGGGAATGAAGCAATGGCTATAGAGGAAAGTTCAAATTCGAATATGCTTGAGATTCATCATGTTGAATGGGTTAAAAATTGGCCTTCGTCTGAAAATAAAAAAAAGAATATTAAAGATTATTTAAACTCTATTGTTCTAGGGATGAAACATTCAAAGCTAAATAAACCTGTTTCAGTTTTTGCTAATAACCTTAATGAATTCTGGGTTTTAGATCAGGGTGGGAATATCGTATTTAAAGTAAATAACAATGTGGGTGATATCCCCCATCAATTGATTAAGGCTAATATAAACTTATCTTCTGTGGTTGGGATATGTTCGGATAAAAAATCCAAAATATTTTTCACTGATTCACAAACAAATAAAATTTATTGGTTTTCTTCTGATAATAAAAAACTACTCCTTTTTAACGATACATTAAAACTTGAGCAGCCAACAGGAATAGCGTATTTTCCTGAAAGAAAGGAAATTTGGGTTGTGGAGACTAAAGCCCATCGAATTACTGTTCTTAATGAGAAAGGAGAATTAGTTAAAAGAATCGGCTCAAGAGGAGATGCCCATGGAGAGTTTAATTATCCCACTCACATATGGATAGATAAAGGGGGCGTAATATATATAACTGATGCTATGAATTTCAGAGTACAAGTATTGAGTTCAGATGGATATGTAATTTCTGTTTTTGGAGAGGCAGGTGATGCTTCTGGGTATTTTGCCAGACCAAAAGGAATTGCAACGGATTCATATGGTAATATATATATTGTTGATGCATTATTCAATGTAGTTCAAGTATTTAATAAAGATGGAGTTTTTCTTTATTCGTTTGGAAGTCAAGGGCGTGATAATCAGCAATTTTGGATGCCTAGTGGCATATTTATTGATCAAGAGAATTATATTTATGTTGCAGATACTTATAATTCAAGAATTCAAATTTTTCAATTAAAGTGAAAATGTAAAATGAAAAAATGGATATTGCTACAGCTTATTTTAATAATTAATATTTCGCCGATATTAACTGCTCAATCTATTGTGAATTCTAAGCATAATCTTTCAATAAGCAGTCGTAGTATTGTTAAATCGACAAACGAATCTGAAATTTGTATATTTTGTCATACTCCGCATAAAAGTAATCCTGCATCGCCTTTATGGAATCGAAATAATCCCGGGTCAGTATACACATTATACAATAGTGCTACTTTACAGGCCTTAACTGGACAACCGGATGGGTCTTCAATTCTTTGTCTTTCATGCCATGATGGGAGTATTGCTTTAGGGAATGTGATTAGTCGAACTAAGGTTATTGATTTTGAAACTGGAAATTATATGCCTAAGGGGAATAGCAATCTTACAAGAAATCTAAAAAATGATCATCCAATATCATTTGTTTATAACTCTGCAATTGCCCTGTCCGACGGTCAATTGAAAGATCCAGCTTCAATAACTGCTCCAATATCTCTTGAAAGGGGGAAGGTGCAATGTACTTCATGTCACGATCCTCATAAGAATTTGTATTCAGACTTCCTTCTGGTTCCTCAGCAAAATTCGAATTTATGCAATAGTTGTCATCAACGTACATATTGGACAGGCAGCTCGCATAGCACCTCGAATCACCTCTGGAATGGTGTTTTTCCTAATCCATGGCCTTTTGCAGATCAATCAATGATAACTGTAGCTCAAAATGGGTGCGAAAGTTGCCATAATTCACACAACTCAAAAGGGAACTTAATGCTTCTTAAGTATCAGGAAGAAGAAAATAATTGTTTAGATTGTCATAATGGGAATGTTGCATCAAAAAACATTTCTGCACAGTTTGCAAAAACGTATAAGCATAATATTAAGGGTTTTATTAATATCCATGAGGCCAACGAGTCTGCATTAGTGACAAATATGCATGTTGAATGTATAGATTGTCACAATCCACACGCGTCAAAAAATCAAACAGCCAAAGCTCCTTTTGTTACAGGTTTTTTAGTTGGGGTGAAAGGAATTAATCAAAATGGAATTGCTGTAAATCCCGCTACTAATTCATTTGAAATTTGCTATCGTTGCCATGCTGGTAGCCCTGGAGCTCCAGCATCATCAACATTGAGGCAGATTGACCAGAATAATGTTCGATTAGAGTTTGCTCCAAATAATCCATCGTCTCATTCAATTACAGCAGTTGGAGTAAACTCAAATGTCCCAAGTTTAATTGCTCCATGGACAACCATCAGTTTAATGTATTGCACCGATTGTCATTCAAGTGATGGGACCGAATCGCCTGTAGGTCCGCATGGTTCGATTTATCCTCATATCTTGAAGTTGCAATATTTAACTGCTGACAATACAGTTGAGTCTACCACGGCATGCGCCTTATGCTACAGTTGTCATAGCAGAACGTCAATTATGGCTGATAATTCCTTTAAAGGACACAGCAAGCATTTAGCATCAAGAACATCTTGCAATGTTTGTCATGATCCTCATGGAATTAGTAGCACTCAAGGAAATAGTACAAATAATTCTAATCTTATTAATTTTGCAACTTCTGTTGTTAGTAATAGTTCAAGTGGAATAAGAAGATTTGATGATCTAGGGCTTTTTCATGGACGATGTTACCTTACTTGTCATGGGGTAAATCATAATCCTTTCACCTATTAGTTTCTGCAAATTGATTGAATAAAATGAAAAGATACAGTTTTCGGATAAAAATTGTTGGGTCGATAATTATTGTTGTTTGTTTGTGCTCCATTATCTCATTTACTTTATTTAATGTTTTTTTAAAAGAAAAATTGCTTGATAAAACTGAAAAGACTCTTAATACGATTAATCTTTTAAAAAATAAAGATTATTTTGCTGTAAATCAACGTGATGAAAGCGTGAGGGAAACAATGATGAAGGATTTTGGAAATGCTGATGATATCCTTAGAGTTTTTTTAATTGATTCGAATTTAAAAGTAGTATACCCTAAAAGTCACTCTTTCATTGTCAATGATACTGGGATTTTAAGAGATTTAGATTGGCAAAAAAAAGATGTTGCTGTTAGATCATACAGCAATCTTCAGATACCATTTAATAGGGTGTTTGTGAAGATAAAGAACTCTCCAGTGTGTTGTAATTGTCATAAACCCTCATCGAAAAATTTGGGAATGGTTGTTTTAGATGTATCTGATGATGAGACGCAAGAAATAATAGTTTTCACAAGGCAATTTAGTTGGCTTTTTACAATTTTTATTTTATTGATCATATTTATACTTATTGCATATTTGCACTTTAAATTTATTAGAAAACCAATAAAGCACTTTAGATCTACTATTAGAGCAATAAATCAAGGGCGTTTAATTGAAAGACTAGAGATTTCTGAAACAAGAGAATTGGGAAGTTTGGGAAGAGATTTTAATGAGATGTTGGATAACTTTGAGAAAACACAAAAAGAACTTCGTTTATATCATCATAAAGAGTTGCAAAATGCTCAGAAACTTGCTACAATTGGAGAGATGACTGCCCGTATTGCTCATGAAATCAGAAACCCTATTACGGGAATCGCTCGAGCATTGGAAATTATTGTTGCTGAAATGAAGGATTCTGATAACAAGCCAATACTTGAAGAAATTCAACGACAAGCAAATCGTGTTAATCTTGCAATTTCCAATATGTTGAAGTTTTCACGGTCGAAAGAATTAAAAATGGAATTAGCAGATATTAATGAACTTATTAAATCGTTGGTTTTCTTTTTAAAGAATCAGGCTCATGATAAAGTTATCAATTTTGAGTTGGATCTTCATAATATACCTCAATTTGCATTTGATACTGAATTAATTGAGAATGTACTTTTAAATCTTAGTTTTAATGCGATTCAATCTATATCTGCAGAAGGGGAACTTAAATATACTTCCAATTTGGATGTGACAGGGGAATTTGTAGTGATTTCGGTAAGTGATAATGGAGGTGGTATTTCCCCAGAAGTTGGGGAGGAAATCTATAAGCCATTCTATACTACTCGCACAAAGGGCACTGGGCTAGGGCTTGCAATTTCTAAAGATATTATCCAAAAACATAGGGGAGAACTCTGGTATGAAAACATTCCTGGTTCAGGTTGTGCGTTTTTTATTTCGATTCCCAAATAATTTATGTATTTAAAATGCTATTAATAAATAACATCATATGAGCCAATTAAAGATACTTATAATAGAAGATGAGAAGTTGATTCGTTGGTCACTCGAAAAGCACCTGACTTCTAAAGGGTATAAAGTTTTATCTGCAGAGACAGGAGAGGAAGGAATTAAACTATTTGAATTAAACCGTCCTGATGTTGTTTTTGTTGATAATAAACTTCCCAAAATTCAAGGGATGGATGTTATTTTAAAACTGAAATCCCTTGATGAAGAAGCAGTAATTGTTTTTATGACAGCTTATGGTTCAATTGAAACTGCTGTTAGTGCGATGAAAGCAGGTGCAGC
Source organism: uncultured bacterium (assembly GCA_903922465.1). Classification (GTDB taxonomy): domain Bacteria; phylum Bacteroidota; class Bacteroidia; order Bacteroidales; family CAIXTV01; genus CAIXTV01. Next base: position 12,840 of record CAIXTV010000293.1, on the reverse strand, counting down.
TGAATATGTGAATAAGCCTTTTGTTTTTGATGAAATAGAAGTGATTTTGGAACATGTTAAATCTAAGATTAAGATTACAAAGGAAATTCAGCTTTTAAGGAGGCAAAAAAGGGATATTATTACTTTTGATCATATTATTGGAGAGACTCCCCTTTTCAAGCAAATCATTCAACTTTCAAAGAAAATTGCAAGAACAAAATCAACAACCATATTGTTGTTAGGAGAGAGTGGAACAGGAAAGGATATGTTTGCTCATGCTATTCATAATGAAAGTACTAGGAATGAAAAACCATTTGTAACTATAAATTGTTCTTCCTTGCCAGACTCTTTATTAGAGAGTGAGCTCTTCGGACATGAAAAAGGGGCTTTTACTGATGCCAAGTTGTTAAAAAAAGGACTATTCGAAATTGCTGAAGGCGGTACCGTTTTTTTAGATGAAATTGGCGAGATAAATCAGGCAACTCAAATTAAACTGCTTGGAGTTCTTGAAAATAAAATTGTGCGCCGATTGGGTGGAACTACGAATATTCCGGTTGATATCAGAATCGTTGCTGCAACAAATAGAGATCTTAAAAAAGCTGTTGAGGAAAAATTGTTTAGGGAAGATTTGTATTACAGGCTTAAAGTGTTCCAAATTACTTTGCCTTCTCTACACGAAAGGAAAGACGATATCCCTATTTTGGCAGAGCATTTCATTAAGTATTATAATCTGCAGTTTCAAAAATGCATTAATAAAATTAATGGCTCGGTCAGAAGTCTATTAATGCAATATAGCTGGCCAGGCAATATAAGGGAGCTTCGTAATGTAATTGAGAGAGCAGTTATTCTTGAGACAATGTCATCTTTAGAAGCAGATAGTTTGCCAGCTGAAATAGTTCTTCTGAATGAGAACAATCTATCTCCCAAAGAAACAATAAAAGACATGCACCATTCTATTGATGCTCATAAAACTCCTTTTGGGATTAGCATTCCTGAGGAAGGACTTTCTTTAAATGAAATTGAAAAGCAAATAATAAAACTTGCACTTCAAAAAACTAATTACAATCAGACACAGACTGCCAAATTACTTCGAATTTCAAGAGATACACTTAGGTATAAAGTGAAAAAGCATAAATTATAAAAGCCATGTGGGTTAATTAACCCAGGGAGGTGGGTTAATTAACCCATAGCGCATTAATTTGGTACTCGATTGGTAAGATTAACTAGTATCGGAATGCTTAAATAATAATAGTAAGGCAAATAATAATGCTATTCGATGATATTTAGATGAACTTTTTTTAAACATTTTAATTCTTGAGTATCTAAATTGGAACTTGAATAAATTATTGAGTTAAACTTCATCTTCATAAATCTTTGGTTATCTTTAAGTTTGAAAGCAAATAGAGAAGTTAGATTTTATATTAAGATGAATCGTGCAAAAATCAAAAGTACTTACTCAATTATAATTGTTTCGACTTATATTATTCCTTTTATATTTATCGTAAACGACATATATATAGATGATTATCTATAGTGGCATGCATTTTGTTTGTGCAATTGAAAAACACTAACCAAAAAAAAAATAAAAATGAAAAAGCTTTACACATTACTTTCTATTATTTCTTTCATTACTATGTCTCAGTTTGGGTATGCACAGCATATCGCTGGGTCAGCCCATGATTTCACAACACAATCATGGAATTCAGGAGTAGGTGCTGAAATTTGTATTGTATGCCACACACCGCATAATGCAAATACATCTGTAACCAATGCTCCTCTATGGAATCATAGCTTATCAGCTTTGCCTTCTTACACAATGTATTCTTCTGCAACAATGAATTCTACTGCTGGCCAACCTGATGGTAGTTCAAAACTTTGTCTTAGTTGTCATGATGGTACGGTAGCATTGGAAAATTTTGGTGGAGTAACAACTGGTACTCATCCAATGACAGGCACTTCATTAGTTGGTAGTGATTTAAGCAATGATCACCCTATTTCTATTACTTATGATGCAGCTTTAGCTTCTTCTGACGGTGGTTTGTTTAATCCAACTACTCAAGTTTCTGGCTTAGGCGGTACCATTACTGCTAATATGCTTGTTGGTAATAAAATGCAGTGTTCTTCATGTCATGATGTTCATAACAGTGCTGGTGTTTCTAAGCTTTTGGTGAAATCAAATGCGGCTAGTGCATTATGTTTAACCTGCCATAACAAATAACATCAAATACTTTATGTAAAAGGAAATGTTAGGGGCGGATAATATTCGCCCCTTTTTTCTTATGCTTTCATAAAGAATTGCTTTTATGGTTTTTTACTATAATTAATCATTATTTTTGTCAAAAAAAAACTTAAAATGAATTATAGACTTCTGCTGTCTTTACTTATCTCAACACTCTTAATATCTTGCTCTAAAACTATTACTTCTGTTTCAGATAATATTGTTATTTATCCTTCCCCTCCTGATACTGCCAGGATTCAATTTCTTACCAGAATCAGCAGTTTGTATGACGTTACTGGGAAAAGGAATTCATTTAAGAAGTTCCTTTATGGAGAAGAGAAGAACATCTCAATAAATAAGCCCTACGGTATTGCCGTGCATAAGGGGAAGGTATTTATTTGCGACACATACATTCATGGTTTGGTTATTATTGACTTGCAGAAGAATAAATTCGAGTTGTTTATCCCAAAAGGGAAAGGGGAGTTAAAAGTGCCTATCAATTGTTTCATCGATTCTAAAAGATATATTTATATTGCTGATTCTGAACGTAAGCAAATTGTTATTTTCGATGAAAACGGTAAATACATAAGTTGCTTTGGTGAAACAGAAAATTACAAGCCCGTTGATGTATTTGTTCGTGACAATAAAATTTGGGTTTCTAATTTGGCTGGGCATAAGATTAATATATATAGTAATGATTCAACTTATAAGCTACTAAAGTCATTTCCTGATGATGATATTAATGACGGGGGGACTTTGTTCTCGCCAACTAACCTCTTTGTTACTCAAGACAAGATATATGTTACCGATTTTGGAGATTTTAAGATTAAAATATATTCATTGGATGGTAAATATATTGATTCGGTTGGAACTTATGGAAAAGGAATCGGTCAGCTGGCACGCCCAAAAGGAATTGCTGTCGATAGAGAGTCAAATTTATATGTAGTAGATGCCAGTTTTGAAAATGTACAGATATTTAGCAAGGAAGGGAAGCTGCTAATGTTTTTTGGTGGCAACTATAAGGGCCCCGGTGATATGTGGTTGCCCGCCAAAGTAACTTTGGATTATGATAATCTCGAATTTTTCAAAAAGTATGTTGATCCTTCTTACAAATTGAAGTATCTGATATTTGTAACCAATCAGTTTGGGCCAGATAAAGTGAATGTGTATGGAGCAATAGAACCTTTAAGGCCAAATCAGAAAGCAGAAAAACAATAACTTAAGTATTTATCAGAATAAGAATTAAGCCTAATATAATTTCGGAAGTTTGAATATTTTTTAAAAAGCCCATTTGTTCAAATGTTTAATTGGATTTCTTCAAAGAATGTAATAAGCTGGGGTAAGAATGTATCTTTCTTATTCATGGCCTTATCATTATTATATTTTTATGGATGTTCAACCACGCATAACTATAAAGTGCTTTCCTTTTTTTTCGATGGAGTACCAAATCCAAATAAAGAATTAGCAAATTATTTAAAAGACTCATTGAAACTAAAGGATTCGGGTGTGGTTGCGCAAAGTACTGTTAATAAAGCTGTTCCGGTGATGAAAATTCATCCACCATATCAGGAAAACAAATGCAGTTCGTGTCACGATCAAAGCCAAATGGGTAAGCTGAATCAAGCGATGCCAGAGGTATGTTATCAATGTCATGCTGATTTCAGCAGTAAGTTTAAAGTGCTTCATGGACCTGTTGGTGGAGGGCAATGTACTCAGTGCCATGACCCTCATATGTCGATGAATGATAAATTGTTATTACGAACAGGGCAATCCTTATGTTTATATTGTCATGATATGAAACAAGTTTTAGCATCGGAAGTACATAAGGATATTAATAATACCAACTGCACCGAATGCCATAATCCTCATGGCGGCGATGACAAATACATTTTACGCTAAGCAAAGATGAATAAGAAGTACATCTATATAATTATATACCTGTTTCTTATGGCATTCCAAGGGAAAGTGCTTTCGCAGAGCATTGACAACTCATTGTATTTTTGGAAACTTCACGATATTGGCGGAGAAGTTCGTTTAAATGGCTTCTATCGGGAACAAGAAAGAATAGGTTTGAATATAAATGACTTTCAGAAAAGCTCTTTCCTTTCAGGGGGAATAATCATTAAAACAAATAGTTCCTTCATTAGCAAAAACTTTTTATTACTAGACATTGATGCGGCTTTTATGCCTGAAACCAGTCGAGATAATTTCATGGTGACGCCTGATCAGGCTGAAGTTAGGACATATAAGAAAATAGGTGGAGGCGCTACTTTCTTTAGAGAGAAGAAGATAAGCCTAAATGTGTTTGGAGATTACAATGAATGCTTTTCATCGCGCGAGAATTTGACAGATGTTAAATCTACTAATAAACATTGGGGTGCGGCCCTGAACTATTCGAATAAGTTGCTTCCTATAAGCATCGATTTTCATAATAGAAATTGGGAAGAGAAAGAAATTCAATCGAACAGAAAGAACACTTTCAACCAAAGTGTTTTTGGAGCACGCATAAATAAGTCATTTACCAAACGCGATCTTAACGAATTCAGATATTCGCATGAAGAAAATTTGAATTTGAATCAGAATTATTACCGAATTGCAAACATTTCTGACAATATTGATTTTATAAACCATGTGGATTTTGATAGCAAGCAGAAATATAGCATAAATTCCATGCTTACGAACTTCAATCAGCAGGGTATTGTGAATGTAAAGCGATTCCAGCTAAATGAGTCGTTGTTATTAAACTTGCCTAAGAATTTTTCTTTCATGGGGAATTATAATTTCTTCGATACTCACTTGAGTGTGAACGATTTTAAGCAGCATAGTGTGAATACTATTTTAGAACATAAGTTGTTTAAGAGTTTGAAGTCGCGTATTAATTTCGATTATAATACCATCAATCATACTGTTTATGAGCAATCGAGCACAAAATACGGTGCCGAAATCAATTATAGTAAGAACATCCCTACAGGGCAGTTTATTTTTTCGTACAGATATGATCGTTATCATCAATCGTATAATTCTGATCCGGTTAATTTGATGGTTAGAGACGAGCAGTATAATTTGGCCGACAGTAAGATAGTGCTCTTGAAATTAGCCTATATCGACATTAGCACTGTTGTAGTAAAGGATGCCACAGGGACCATTATTTATCAGATTGGGCTTGATTACATTCTTATTCAAAGGGGAAACTACATCGAAATCAGAAGGATACCGGGAGGTTTGATTGCAGATAATGCCAGTGTTTTAATTGATTATTCGGCTTCGCAACCGGGCAAGTATAGTTATGATGCCAATATCCATTTTCTGAGTTCCAGCATTTATTTATTTCATAATATTCTGTCGTTTTCCTATCGGTTTTCGACGCAAGATTATCTAAACCTGAAGCAAACAGAGTTTATAACGTTGAATTATTTTACGCAAAACAACATAGGATGTCGCATCGACTTTAATTTTATTAATGCAGGGGCCGAATATGAGGATTATAAGAGCTCCATTCTGCCCTATCATCGAATGCAGTATTTCATTAATTTTCAAACTCAATTAGGTAAGAAGATAGTGTTTGCGCTTAATGCTAATATGCAGAATTACACGATGCTCGATCAGCCCGAGCCTGTTAAACAGCAATATATTGATGCAAATGCAAAGGTGGTTTATTCGATTATCAGAAATACAAAACTGAATGTTGATGTAATGTATCGCAATCAAAGTGGAAGGGGCATCGAACTTGATTTGCTTACGGCTAAAGCCGAATTAGAAACCAATTTCCATCGTCTTTTTCTGTCGATTGGGGCTGAACTCTACCGTAGAAATTATGTTGGCGAGCAAATTAATTTCAAAGGTGCGTATTTTAAATTAGCCAGAAAGTTTTAGTTATGGGAAAATCATTACTCTTTTTTGCCTCGCTGCCATTTATTTCGATAATTGTTTTGCTGAATCAGAACAATTCGTTTGAAAATCCTTCCTTAATTCATCAAACAATAGTCAAATCGAAAGTTGCTGACGAGCCTAAGTGCAGCGATTGTCACGGCGATATGCTTGAGAACAAAACCAAGCACCCGCCTGCTGCCGAATCGTGCGAAGCATGCCATCAGGTGAACATAAAAGAGCATACCGAAGCCGGAGCTAAAGGTTTACAACTATCAGATAAATTGCCCGATTTGTGTTTTACGTGTCATGATGGCGTGAAAACGGTGGTTGATTCCGCTAAGTTTCTTCATTTGGCCTTGAAAACGGAAAAAACTTGCGTCGCTTGTCATTCGCCACACTCCTCGGCCGAAGATAAGCTTTTGCGAAAAGAAGAAAAGAAACTATGTTTAAGCTGTCATAACAAAGACAAGACAGCCAAGGGCGAAAAATCGGTGAATATCAACAGCCTTCTCGCAAAAAGCAAGGTCATACATCCTCCGGTTGAGGGTGGATGTTTGGTTTGCCACCGGCCGCATGCCTCCGACAAGGATTATCTGCTGATAAAAAGCTTCCCACGGGGGTTTTATGCCTCAGCCGAAAAAGAAACTTTTGCTTTGTGTTGGGAGTGCCACGACAGCGAATTGCTTAAAGCCGAAAAAACCACCACGGCAACCAATTTCAGAAATGGAGATAAGAATCTGCATTTTGTGCATGTCAATGGCGAGAAAAGTAGAAGCTGTGTGATGTGCCACAATGTGCATGCTTCAAACAACCTGCATTTGATTGAAGATAAAATAGCTTACGGTCAGTGGAACTTGCCTTTAAAATATAAGGCCAAGGAAAATGGAGGTAGCTGTTTCCCCGGTTGTCATGCCATGAAGGAATATATTCGTTAGCCGAAATCTATTATTCGTATTCTTTCTTCTCAAATTTTCTTTATTAAAACTCAAATTTAGCACCCTAAGGAAAATTATTTGGGTTTAGGGTATGAATTTCCCTTTAGTTTTTTTTTTGTTTTATGATATTATTTTAAGTCAACAAGAAATTTGCGAATATTAATATTATGTAGGCAAATAAAGGGTTTCAACTGATGCAATTGGCCTCGAAAATTAATTGGGAAAATATTACAATTAAAAAATAGATAAATATATTCGTGAAAACGTAGCACTAATTAATTTTAATTGTAATTTTACGGCAACAAAAGCTAATTATGTCAAATGATATTAAATATTGTATGGCAAGGGTTGTAGAGCCGAAGTTGTTCTCTTCTCTTTTTTCGGGAAATAAGCTGCATTATTTTCCTGATTATCCTTTAGTGTCTGTAAATAAATCGGAAATAATAACAAAATATTTCAGTAGAGTCGACTTGCTCTCAATAAAATCTGTCCACTCTACCAAAAGAGTCGGCATATTTTTAAGAAAATCAGCCTTCTCTACCCAAAGAGTCGACAGGTTTTTAAGAAAATCAGCCGTTTCTACCCAAAGAGTCGACATTTTTTCTGCTATTCGGGCAACTCTACCCAAAGAGTCGACATCTTTTCAGGAATTCAGTCGACACTATCAGAAGAGTCGACATGTTTTTTGCGAATTTCAACGAATTCACAAGCCCCCTTAACACAGTTTTGTCCAAACATATCTATTTTTCATAGGTATATGTATATATAACACTTTAATTATCAATGTTTAAAATTTATCAATATGAGTTTAGTATTAAAAGACCCAAAAAGTAACAATGACATTTCCGCATTTTTAAGAAATGCACAAAAACGACATTCAGAACTTTCTCCAGAGGAAAGATTTTTGAGAAGTCAAACAGCAATTGATTTGGCCGACAGATCAACTAGCTTCGCTCAGAAAGTAGCTAACACCAATGCATCGGAGGGAGCGAAGATTAATTATGGAAGCATATTCGATAGTGCTAGTCATCATTTGAGAAAACATAATACTCTCTTCCTAAATATTGTGAATGGGAAGATAGATTTTGGTTTTTATCCTGCCTCAGTAAGGCTTAGTTTTGGTATGGCGCTCAATTCGCCAAAACTTCCTTCAATGACAACTCACGACGAAATAATGACGGTATCAGGTATTATTGCATCAGGCACTGCTGTGTTAAATGAAATGGGATTGGACCCACCCCAAGACTTTACAGCAGCAGCTAATTTAGTTATAAGAAATGATGTGAATGATAAAATCAGCGATTATAACGAATCTATTGATTTATGGAAAGCTAATGTGTTGGATTTAGCCATTAGCAAAGCTTTTTGCCGCGAACTTGCAGTAATAGTTCGCACTGAAATTCAGTTTCATGCTTTTGGTCAAACAGAAGAACAAATTCGCGATTATTGTCGTTCATTTGGCGTGGTGTATGCTTCTAAAAAAGATACCACAGAGATAGATGTTTTAGCACTCTTTGCAGATAGTTCGGGTATTGCTCTTGGCACAACGGTAAGAGTTGGGAAATTGGTTATAGCTAAAAATAAAGTTAAGAAGATTGAAGCAGTTCAGGGTGTTACCAAAACTGTTAATTCACATGGTGAAGCCATTTTGGTCACCAGTCAAACAGGAGATTTGTATTTAGTGTATGAATGCCCTGGATGCTTACCTGGTCATGTTCCCATCACCATTGTTGAAGGCGAAGATCAATCATTAACTATTCATTTGGTGAAAAGTCAACCAGAAGAATAGTTATCTAACATTAAGAACTTACAGAAATTGAAGGGTTTTGTGAAAGCTTAGCGAGAAAACGCAACGAAATTTCACACCATTACCATTGCTTTTTCATTTAAAGCGTTGTGTAATTAGCAAAACCCCTCTTTTTTCTAACAAAATTGAAAGGGCAATTAGGTTTATTGCCCTTTTTTAAATGCATCCCATCCCTGTGCCGTCAATTCTATAGATTGTTCTGCATTGGTTATGAGGTTTAAGCCCTCAGAAGCGGCCGTAATATGACCAATTATGCTGATTTCTGAAAATTGAACAATCTTATCATAGTCTTTCAGGTCGACAGTGAAAAGCAATTCGTAGTCTTCGCCACCGTTTAGGGCGCAAATAAGAGGTTCCATGTTAAACTCTTCAGCCGTTTTCACCGTTGTGAAGTCGATAGGGATTTTGTTTTCGTAAATATTGCAGCCTTTTTCAGAATCGTGGCAGATGTGCATCAATTCGGAGGCAAGCCCATCAGAAACATCAATCATAGATGTGGGCTTAATTTGAAGTTCTTCCAGCTTTGCGATGATATCTTTTCGGGCTTCGGGGCGCAATTGACGTTGTAAGACATAATCGTTATTCTCGATGTCGGGTTGAGCATTGGGGTTGGCCAAAAAGACTTCCTTTTCCCTTTCAAGCAGCAATAAACCCGTGAAAGCAGCACCCAAATCGCCACTCACACAAATAAGATCGCCCACCTGAGCCGTATTGCGATACACCACTTTCTCTTCTTCGGCTTCTCCTATCACGGTCAGCGACATAAATGTTCCACTTGCACTCGAAGAAGTGTCACCTCCAACTAAATCAACATCATATTTCTTGCAAGCCAGGCGCAAACCTTCATAAAGTTCTTCAATTGCCTCCAAGGAAAAACGATTGGAGATAGCAATGCTAATTAACAACTGCCTGGGCACACCATTCATTGCGTAAATGTCGGAAAAATTGACCACAGCAGCCTTATAACCCAGATGTTTCAGAGGAATATAGCTCAAATCGAAATGTATGCCTTCGGTCAGCAAATCAGTTGAAACGAGGGTGACTTTATGGTCATACTTTATCACTGCAGCATCGTCGCCAATGCCTTTAATGGTGGAAGTTTGTGTACATTTAATGGTGTTTGTTAGCCTGTCGATTAAGCCAAATTCACCTAAGGTGCTGAGTTCTGTTCTTTCTGTCATAGTTTCGTGGTTTGAAGCTGCAAAATTAGCAAATAAAAATTAGGGAACTTATTAGCTGAAGTTATCTAGGGTTTTGAACTTAAGTTAAAATTATCAGGTTTATCATCTTCTCTTGGTTTATCTCATTTTTATTTAAATCAATCGTATCGAAAAAAAGAAGTGAAAAGTGAATAAATATCCAATTTCAGGCTAAACTTTTTTACGGTATAATTGTTCCTATGGTAACATTAACTCATATTATTTGAAAATGTCTGCTAAATACGTTTATTTTGCCATTAATTTAAATCAATTCTAACTAAGCTTTAGAATGCAATCCATCATGAAGGAAAATAATAATAATATCATCAGCGAAATCACCGAAAGCGACTATAAATACGGCTTCTACACCGATATTGAAATGGATACGCTGCCAAAAGGTTTATCAGAGGATACCGTTCGATTTATTTCTGCAAAAAAGAACGAGCCTGAGTTTATGCTGAACTTTCGTTTGAAAGCATATAAGCGATGGCTCGAGATGGAAGAACCCGAATGGGCTCACCTTCATCATCCAAAAATTAATTATCAGGACATTATTTATTACGCCGCACCAAAACCTAAGAAAACCTTAAGCAGTTTGGATGAAGTAGACCCCGAATTGATTGATACTTTCAATAAATTGGGCATTTCTTTGACAGAACAGAAAATGTTATCGGGCGTTGCGGTGGATGCCGTAATCGATAGCGTTTCGGTTAAGACCACTTTTAGCGAAACGTTGGCAAAACAAGGCATCATCTTTTGCTCTTTAAGCGAAGCGGTGCAAAATCATCCCGATTTAGTGGAGAAATATATAGCATCAGTAGTCCCTTACAGTGACAACTACTTCGCTGCGCTGAATTCGGCAGTGTTTTCCGATGGTTCCTTCTGCTATATTCCCAAAGGAGTGAGATGTCCTATCGAACTTTCAACCTATTTCCGCATCAATGCAGCCAATACCGGTCAATTCGAAAGGACTTTGATTATTGCGGATGAAGGTTCTTATGTGAGTTATATGGAAGGTTGCACAGCTCCTCAGCGTGACGAGAATCAACTGCACGCTGCTGTGGTGGAAATAGTGGCTCATGCCAATGCTGAGGTCAAATATTCTACCGTTCAGAACTGGTATCCTGGAAATAAGAAGGGTGAGGGTGGAATCTATAACTTTGTGACTAAGCGCGGCATCTGTAAAGGCGAAAATGCGAAGATTTCGTGGACACAAGTGGAGACAGGTTCTGCAATTACGTGGAAATATCCCAGTGTTATATTGTTAGGCGATAATTCTATAGGCGAATTTTATTCGGTTGCCGTGACCAATAACTATCAACAGGCCGACACCGGAACAAAGATGATACATCTGGGCAAAAACACCAAAAGCACCATCATCTCAAAAGGGATTTCTGCCGGACATAGCGAGAATTCTTATCGCGGTTTAGTGCGAATAGCCAAAAATGCAGTCAATGCACGAAATTATTCGCAGTGCGATTCCCTGCTTTTGGGAAGTACTTGTGGAGCTCATACCTGGCCTTACATAAAAGTGGAGAATAAATCTGCCATAGTGGAGCATGAGGCTACCACTTCGAAAATTTCGGAAGACCAATTGTTCTATTGCAATCAAAGAGGCATCTCTACAGAAAGCGCCATCGGCTTAATCGTAAACGGTTATGCAAAAGAAGTGCTCAATAAGCTTCCTTTGGAGTTTGCAGTGGAGGCTCAGAAACTGCTTTCCATCAGTTTGGAAGGAAGTGTGGGTTAAAAAAAGAAAAATATTAGGGTTATAACTGTAAAACTATATAATAGTGGAAGAAAAAAGCAAAGCTGAAAGGTGGTTTGAGCGATGGGAGAAAGATCGCAATCAAAATAAATGGAAATACTATTTAGTTCGTGGATACATTCAATGGGGTTTACCTGTTAGTATCGCAATTGCAATATCTAATTTTTATTTTATTCCTGATTATAACATGAAAGCTGCAGTAATTAATTTGCTTGGCTTCATAATAGTTGGAATATTATATGGGAAATGGATGTGGTACAGCAACGAAAAGAGATATCAAAAATATAAAGACTTATAAAACATAAATCATGCTACTTAAAATACAAAATCTTCACGCATCTATCAACGGGAAAGAAATCCTGAAAGGGGTAAACCTCGAAGTGAACAAAGGAGAGGTCCATGCCATTATGGGACCTAACGGAACGGGAAAAAGCACCCTGGCTTCTGTCATTGCAGGCAGGGAAGTGTTTGATGTTACGGAAGGGACTATTCTATATAATGGTAAAGATTTGCTGAGCATGAATGTTGAGCAAAGGGCACGCGAAGGGATTTTTCTAGGATTTCAATATCCTGTGGAGATACCGGGCGTTAGCATGAGCAACTTCATGAAAACTGCCGTGAATGAGATTCGTCAGTATAGAGGACAGGAGCCTATTGCTGCAGGTGAATTCTTAAAGCTGATGAAAGAGAAGCAAAAGTTTGTAGAAATACAGGCAAAGTTAACCAATAGGTCGGTTAACGAAGGCTTTTCGGGGGGAGAGAAGAAAAAGAACGAGATTTTCCAAATGGCAATGCTCGATCCTATGCTTTCTATCCTTGATGAAACAGACTCAGGCCTCGATATCGATGCACTCAGGATAGTAGCTACGGGAGTAAACCTCTTAAAAACAACAAACAATGCAACCATTGTCATCACACACTATCAACGTTTGCTCGATTATATTACTCCTGACTTCGTACATGTGTTATTTGAAGGCAAAATAGTGAAAACAGGCGGTAAGGAATTGGCTTTGATATTGGAAGAAAAGGGTTATGATTGGATTAAAACCGAAATTGAACAAGCT